>CAMHOI010000170.1 GCA_946186725.1 uncultured Clostridia bacterium | reverse complement strand
AGGATGGTGTCCATCATGCCGGGCATGGAGGCGCGGGCGCCCGAGCGCACGGAGACCAGCAGGGGGTTCTTCAGGTCGCCGAACTTCTTGCCGTTGATCTTCTCCATCTCTTCGACGTTCTTCATGATCTCAGCCATGATCTCGTCGTTGATCTTGCGGCCGTCCTCGTAATACTGCGTGCAGGCCTCGGTGGAAATGGTGAAGCCCTGCGGCACGGGCAGACCGATGTTGGTCATCTCCGCAAGGTTGGCACCCTTGCCGCCCAGCAGCTCACGCATGTCGGCGTTGCCCTCGCTGAACAGGTAGACGTACTTGTGACTCATTGGGGATCATCCTCCTAATTAAGATTGACGGTTTCGGGGGCTTGTCCTCTCCGAGGAAGCAAGCCGCGCGCGGCGGTTGGCCGCACGAAATCATTATAACAGCAGCAAGAGGAAATTTCCACCTTTTTTTGCCCCGGGTTTGGAAAAAATCGGCTTTCCGGCGGGCCTTTTTTCGTATAAAATCCACAGTTTGACCCCTTTTTGCTTGAAAAGGACAAAAAAGAATGGCATAATGAAAGCAAGCACAGCTTTTGGAGGCGCGATATGTTCTTTCACCGCAAGCCGGGCGGGCCTGTCGACTGGCTGATCGTCGGCCTGGGCAATCCCGGATCCCAATACGAAAACACCCGCCACAACGCCGGGCGCATGGCGCTCGACCGCCTGGCCGTCCGCGCGGGCGTCCGGGTCGATCGCAAGGCCCACCGCGGCCTCTGCGCCACGGCTGCGGTAAGCGGCAAACGCTGTCTGCTCCTTAAGCCGGAGACCTACATGAACGACTCCGGCCTCTCGGTGGGCGAGGCCGCCCGCTACTACAAGCTGCCCGCCGAGCGGGTGCTGGTGCTCTTCGACGACATTTCCCTCGATGTGGGGCGGCTCCGCCTGCGCCGCAAGGGGTCGGACGGCGGCCACAACGGCATCAAGAGCATCGACGCCTTTCTGGGGGAGGACTTTCCCCGCGTCAAGATCGGCGTGGGCGCCAAGCCCCACCCCGATTACGATCTGGCCAAATGGGTGCTCTCCCGTTTCCGCGACGAGGAGAAAGCCGACCTCGACCGGGCCCTGGAGGCCGCCTGTGACGCCGTCGAAGCCATCGTCGCCGGCCGGATGGACGAGGCCATGAACCGCTTTAACTGACCCCAACCTGAAAGGAGACGCCATGCGCTGCCTTTCTGACGCCCTTGGCCGGACGCCCGAATACGCCGCCCTGCGCGGGGCGGTGAAGGAGGGGCGGCTCCCCGCCGCACTGACCGGCCTGTCCCACATCCATAAGGTGCTCCTCATCGATGCGCTCTGCCGCGATCTCGGCCGCAGGGCGCTTGTCGTCGTGTCCGACGACGCCGAAGCCGCCGCCCTGGCCCGCGATCTGAACGAGCTGGGCCGCGCGTCCCTCGTCCTGCCCGCCCGCGACCTGGTGCTGCGCCCGGTGGCCGGCCTCTCCCGCGAGTACGAGCGGGCCCGCGTGGGCGCCCTCGCCCGCTGGCAGAAGGGGCAGGGGGACGTCCTTCTGTGCAGTGTGGAGGCGGCCCGGCTTCGCACCCTGCCGCCCGGTCGGCTGGCGGCGCTCTGTCTGACGGTCAGACCGGGGGACACGCTGCCTCCTTTGACCCTGGCCGCCACCCTGCTGGAGGCGGGCTACGCGCAGGCAGACACGGTGGAGGGGCCGGGCCAGTTCGCCCGCCGCGGCGACATTTTCGACCTTTACCCGCCCGATGGGGACGGCCCCATCCGGCTGGAATACTGGGGGGACGAGATCGACACCGTCCACCGCTTCGACGTTCTTTCCCAGCGCCGGGGCGACCCGCTGGACGCCCTCACCCTCACCCCCGCCGCCGAGGTACTGCCCGGCGACGGCACCGCTTTGGCGGACAGGGTGGCCGCCCTGCGAAAACGGCTGAAAAAGGACGACCCCGCCCGCGCCTCCCTGACCGAGCAGGAGGATCGCCTGCGCGCGGGCCGGGGGCCGGAGGCGCCCGACCGCTTCCTGCCCCTGCTGTACGAGGAGGCCACCGCGCTGGACTACGCGGGGGATTGCCTGACCTTTGTCAGCGAGACAGCCCGGGTGGAGGAGCGCGGCCGCGCCCTCGACGCCCGCCTGCGGCAGGAGATCGAGGCGGGGCTGGAGGAGGGTCTGCTCTGCAAGGGGCTGGTCGATTTCTACCTCGACGGCGCCGCCTTTGAGGCCGCCCTCGCGCAGAGGGGCGCCCTGCTGATGGACACCTTCGCCCGGGGACAGCGCAGCTTCGAGCCCCGCGCGCAGATCGCCTTTTCCTTGCGCCAGCTCAATGCCTGGAACGGCTCTCTCTCCCTGCTGCTGGAGGACGCCGGGCTCTGGCTGGAGCAGAAATACGCCGTCCTGGTCATGGCCGGCACCGAGCGGGCGGCGCAGACGCTGGTCGACGACCTGTGCAAAGAAGGGTTCACCGCCTCCCTCGCCCGCGGCGACCCCGGCGAACTGACACCGGGCACCTTCACGGTCACGGCGGGCGGCCTTTC
>CAMHOI010000169.1 GCA_946186725.1 uncultured Clostridia bacterium | reverse complement strand
GTCTCGACCATGTGGACAGGAATGCGATTGCTGACCAGGCCCGCACCATTCGCATTCCTGTCCACATGGTCGAGACCATCAACCGTCTCAAGAAGGTGCAGAGTCAGCTCCTCCACGAGAACGGCAGCGAACCCAGCGAAGATCAGATCGCCGAGGCCATGGAGATGCCCGTCGAGCGCGTGCGCGAGATCATGCGCGTCGCGCAGGAGACCGTATCCATGGAGACGCCCATCGGCCCCGAGGAGGACAGCCGTCTGATGGACTTCATCCGCGACGAAGAAGCGCTGGCTCCCGACGACGCCGCGCTCAAGACCATCACCAATGAGGACATCGACAGCGTGCTCAAGACCCTGACCCCCCGCGAGGAGGCCGTCATCCGCCTCCGCTTCGGACTTGAGGACGGCCGTTGCCATACACTGGAGCAGGTCGGCGAGCAGTTCCAGGTCACCCGTGAGCGCATCCGCCAGATCGAGGCCAAGGCCCTGCGCAAGCTTCGTCATCCCGTGCGCAGCAGCAAATTCCGCGACAAATAATTTTCCTGCCCCTCCCGTGCATATCCTGTACGGGAGGGATCTTTTATGCATTGCCGTATCCAGGACCTGAGACATAAGGATGTGATCTGCGTTGAGGATGGCGCCGCTCTCGGCCCCGTCTGCGACGTGGAGGTCGACACCGTCGACGCCCGGCTGGTGTCCATCGTCATCTACGGACGCCCCCGCTGGTGCGGGCTCCTCGGGCGGGAGGACGACTGCGTGATCCCGTGGAAGGACATTCGTGTCATCGGCGAGGACACCATTCTCGTCGGCGCCGCGCCCTTCCGACCCCGTCGAAGACGTTGGAAGGGCTGGTTCGGGCAAAAATAATGGAAAAAACCTCTTGCAATCCGCAATTTGCCGTGATATAATACTTCGGTATCCAGTACGCACACCGGTGTACGAGCCCGTCGGTCCCTTCGGGGAGCGGGCCTCGGTCGATCCCGGTGGAGGTAACAACCAAAGGAGGAAACAAACCATGTCAGTCGTATCCATGAAGCAGCTTTTGGAGGCCGGTGTCCATTTCGGTCACCAGACCCGTCGCTGGAATCCCAAGATGGCGGAGTACATCTTCGCCGAGCGCAACGGGATCTACATCATCGACCTGCAGAAGACCGTCAAGTATCTTGAGGTCGCCTACAATTTTGTCCGCGATCTCGCCATGAACGGGGAGGAGATCCTCTTCGTCGGCACCAAGAAGCAGGCGCAGGATTCCATCAAGGAAGAGGCCGCCCGCTGCGAGATGCCCTATGTCAACGCCCGCTGGCTGGGCGGCATGATGACCAACTTCAACACCATCCAGCTGCGCATCCGCCGTCTCAATCAGCTCCGCCGCATGGAGGAGAACGGCACCTTTGACATGCTCCCCAAGAAGGAGGTCGTCAAGCTCCGCCTGGAGATCGAGAAGCTGGAGAAGTACCTGGGCGGCATCCAGAACATGAAGGGCCTGCCCGGCGCTCTCTTCATCGTCGATCCCCGCAAGGAGCGCATCGCCGTTTCCGAGGCCCGCAAGCTCAACATTCCCATCGTCGCGATCGTGGATACGAACTGTGATCCCGATGAGATCGACTACGTCATCCCCGGCAACGACGACGCCATCCGCGCCGTCAAACTCATTGCCGCCACCATGGCCAACGCCGTTCTGGAGGGCAAGCAGGGCGAGCAGGGTTCTGCCGCTGCCGAAGAGGAAGAAGCCGCTGACGAGGCCGCTGAGTAAGACTCATGAATGCCCGCAGTCGCTGCGGGCATTTTCATTATGATAAAACAGGAGGAAACAAGTATGAATTTCACGGCAAAAGACGTCCAGGCCCTGCGTGAGAAGACCGGCTGCGGCATGATGGATTGCAAAAAGGCGCTCGTCGAGTGCGACGGCGACCTGGAGAAAGCGGTCGATTTCCTGCGTGAGAAGGGACTCGCTTCTCAGGCCAAGAAGTCCGCGCGCATCGCGGCCGAGGGCCAATGCGTTGCCGTTGCCAACGACAAGGCCGGCGTGGTGCTGGAGGTCAACTCTGAAACCGACTTTGTCGCCGGCGGCGACGGTTTCAAGGCCCTTTGTCAGAGCATTGCCGAGGTCGCTCTTGAGCAGGATCCCGCCGACGTTGAAGCGTTGCTTGCCTGCTCCGCGGGCGGCAAGACCGTCGAGGAAATGGTCCAGGAGTACTTCCTGGTCGTGCGTGAAAACATGAAGGTGCGCCGTTTTGCCCGCCTCAACGGTGTCGTCTCCCAGTATGTTCACGCCGGCGGCAAGATCGCCGTCATCGCCCAGTTCGACGCCGACGCCGCTGTCGCCGCGACTGAGGACTTCAAGACCATGGCCAAGGACGTGTGCATGCAGATCGCGGCCGTCAACCCCGGCTATCTCGATCCCGCTTCCGTGCCCGCCGAGGTGCTCGAGCATGAGAAGGGCATCCTCATCGCCCAGATGAAGGAAGACCCCAAGATGGCCGGCAAGCCCGACGCCGTGCTGGAGAAGATCGTCTCCGGTAAGGTCGGCAAGTTCTATAAGG
>CAMHOI010000168.1 GCA_946186725.1 uncultured Clostridia bacterium | reverse complement strand
GGCAATCTTGCCGTTCTCCGCGTGCTCTGGCTCCATGCCGCGCATTTTCAAAATCTGCATCATGATTTCCGCGTTGACAATCATGTCCTCCGCCAGCAGAATTCGCCGCCCGTTCAGGTCGGCTTTTTTCTTTCCCGCGGGCGTCGCCGCCCTCCGCTTTTTCAGGGTCTTTTTGAATTCCTCCAAAAGACTGCTGGTGAAGAGGGGTTTCGCGACGAAACTGTCCACTCCCGCCGCCAGCGCCTCATCCGTCACGTCGTCCCAGTTGTAAGCCGAAAGGAGGATGATGGCGCTTTCGTTGCCGATGACGCTGCGGATTTCCTTTGTCGTCGTTACGCCGTCCATCTCCGGCATCTGCCAGTCCATGACAATCAGGTTGTACGGCTCCCTGCGGGCGTGGCGCAGCTTGACCATTTCCAAGGCTTCCTTGCCCGACTGCACCGTCTCCGCAGCGATGCCAGCCTGCCCCAGCATCAGCTTGGCGTGCTCGCAGACAATGGGATCGTCGTCCACCACGAGGACGCTCATCTCTTGCGGCCGGATTTCCTCGTCACCTTCCTCCTCCGTGGACAGCTTCCGGTCGGAGTCCAAGAGCGTGACGGCGACGGTGAAGGTGGTGCCGACGCCCTTCTCGCTTTCCACCTCGATAGTGCCGTTCATCATCTCCACGATATTTTTCGTGATGGCCATGCCGAGGCCGGAGCTGCCGTACTTGTTGCTTGCGCCGCTGTCCTCCTGGCTGAAAGTGTCGAAGAGCTTGGGCAGGAATTCCTTGCTCATGCCCACGCCGGTATCCTTGATGACGAAGCGCAAGGTCGTCTTGCCGTCGAAGGAGGCCTGCTTTTCCACGAGGAGATCGACGCTCCCGCCCGGCCGCGTGAATTTCACCGCGTTGCCCAAAATATTGATCAGCACTTGGCGGAGCTTCACGCTGTCGCCGATATAGCAGTCGGCGATGGCTCCGGCCATGCGGCAGTTGTAGGTCAGCCCCTTTTCCTGGCACTGGCCGCTGAAAATCGTGTTGATCTGCCCGATGAGCTCGGGAAACGCGAATTCCTCGCTGTGGAGGATCATGCGGCCCGACTCGATGCGGGACATATCCAGGATGTCGTTGATCAGGGAAAGCAGATGGCGGGCGGAGCTTCCGATTTTTTCCAGATACTCCTTCGTCTTTTCGGAAATATCCGGCTCGTTCAAAGCGAGGCTGTCGAGGCCGATGATGGCGTTCATCGGCGTGCGAATCTCGTGGCTCATATTGGAGAGGAACACCGTCTTCGCCTTGCTGGCCTCCTCCGCCGTCTTCAAGGCCTCCGCCAGCGTCTCCCGTTTCTCGATGGCGTCCCGCATCTCGGCGTCGATGTCCGTGAAGCCGACGCCCACGGCGTGAACCAGATGGTCGGTACGATCCTCGGCGTAACGGACGCCCGCCATGCGAAGCATCTCATAGCTCTCCGTGCCGCCCCGGCGCACCATGTAGCGAAGGACGATGATCGCGTCCTTTTCCAGCCCCGCGCGGATGGACTGCGGCTCGATGAACCGCAGGAACTCGTCCCGGTACTCGTCGGTCACATAGCGGTGGGCGTACTCCGTGAAGGTCTCGCGGAACGGGAATTTCTCTCCCTCCGTCGTGAAGTCTTCCACCGTGTCGTCCTTCCGGTAGCAGACGCCCTCGTCGGCGTCGAGGTTCACATGGTACACGCTGCGATAGTCGGAGGCGAGAGCCGTGATCATGCTGTCCTGCTGTGCCTTGAGCTGCTCTTGGGCCAAAAGCTCCTCCTGCAACGCCAACTGCTCTTCCAGCTCCTGCTGCTTGACCCGGTTCTCGGTCTCTGTGACCTCCTTTTCCAGCGTCATTTTCGCCGTGCGCCGCATCTCCCGGATCAGGATGGCGAAAATCCCCGCCAGCACCAGCGCCGTCAAGATGGACTGCATCAGGCTCCGCATGACGATCCCGTCGGAAATGGAACTGATCTGGTTGCTGATGACGCTCTCCCGAACCAGATAGGTGAGCATCCAGTCCGTGCCGCGCACCGGCACATAGCACATGGTCTCCTTGATGTCATTGTAAGTGAAGGAAACGACGCCGGCCTTCCGCGCCGCGAAATCCGCCCGCATGGCGTCGATGGTCTTGCCGTTCTCAAAGGACGCGCTCTCCATAGCTCGGAGCAGGTTGTTCTCGCTGGCGAGGCCGCCCAGCACCACATTCGTCAAGGCGACGCCCTCTGCCGTGTAAAGATTGCAGAAGGTGGTATTGTTGTTGTCAGATTGCAGAGAAATATTGGCCAACAGCCGCCCCATGTCGATCTCCATGAAGCAGGCGACGAGATGCTTCCCCTCGAAGGGCAGCCGGTCCACAGGCACGGCAATAATGACCTTCTTGCTGCTGCCCTCCGGATTCTTGACGGAAATTTCCGGCCCGGAGAGGCGGTTGCAGTCAAACGGGTATTGGTCGATGTCCGTGCGGGTGCCCCGGGAGGTGTAGATCAGCCCGTCGTTGTCCACGAAGGCGAACTTCTCCAGACCGTAGAGCTGCTTCATCCGCGCTTGGTACGCCTGCAGCTTCTCCACGCTGCCGA
>CAMHOI010000167.1 GCA_946186725.1 uncultured Clostridia bacterium | reverse complement strand
CGACCCCCGGGATGGCGGTCAGAGAGGAGCCGAGCATCTTCTTTTTGCGGCGTTGGCGGTGGTAGCCGATGGCGAAGCGGTGCACCTCCTCCTGGATGCCGTAGACCAGCATATAGGCGGCGCGGGTGGGCTTGAGCGCGATCTCCTGCCCGCCCGTGGTGATGGCGCGGGTCTTGTGCTTATCGTCCTTGACCATGCCGAAGAGGGGGACGTCGATCCCCCGCCCGGCCAGCACCCCGGCGACGGCGTTGACCTGCCCCTCTCCCCCGTCGAGGAGGATGAGATCGGGCAGGACGGAGAAGGAGGGATCCTCCCCCTTTTCATACTCGTCGAAGCGGCGGGAAAGCACCTGCCGCATGGAGGCGAGGTCGTCGTTGGCGAAGCCCTGCACCTTGAACTTGCGATAGGCGGACTTGTCGGGCGCGCCGGCGCGGTAGACGATCATGGCGCCGACCGTCTCGTCCCCGCCGGTGTGGGAGATATCGTAGGACTCGATCCGGGCGGGGGGCGTTTTCAGCCCCAGCAGGCGCGCCAGCTCGTCCAGCGCGGCGGTCTGCCGGCCGGGGCGGCTCTTTTTTTCGGCCAGGAATTCGGCGGCGTTGCGGCGGCACAGCTCCACCAACCGCTTCTGCTCCCCCCGCTGCGGCAGGGTGAGGGCGACCTTTTTGCCCCGCTTGGCGGTCAGCCACTCGGTCAGCAGGGCGGCGTCGGCCGCCGGGCCGTCGAGCGCGATCACGGGCGGGACGGATCGGTCGAGGGAATAGTAGCGGCGCAGGAACTCGCCCCGCGCCTCCTCGGGGTCGTCGACGGGCTCGACGAGAAACTGCTCCCGGTCACAGAGCTTCCCCTTGCGGAAGGAGAAGACCTCGAAGCAGGCGGCGTCGGCCGCGCGGGCGAGGGCGACGACGTCCTGCTCGGGGACGCTCGCCTCCACGACGGTCTGCCTGGCGTTCATCTCGCCGAGCGCGCGGATGGCGTCCCGCAGGCGGGCGGCCTTCTCAAAGGCCATCGCCTCGGCGGCGGCCTCCATTTCCCGCGTCAGGGCGGCGACGGTGCTCGCCGACCCTTCCCGCAGGAAGCGGACGGCCTGCTCGACCGTCTCCTCATAGGCGGCGCGGGAGATCTTCCCCGCGCAGGGGGCGCTGCACAGCCCGATGTGATAGTTCAGGCAGGGGCGGCGGCGGGGGTCGCCCATTTTGTCCCCGGTCAGGGAGCAGGAGGGCAGCCGGAAGATCCTCCGCGCGGCCTCGACCGACTGGGAGACGTTGTAGCCCGAATAGTAGGGGCCGAGGTAGGTCGCGCCGTCGTGGAGCATCTGCTTGGCGGCGGAGACGAGGGGGTAGGGCGGCGGCGTGACGCGCACGTACTGGAACCCCTTGTCATCCTTGAGGAGGATGTTGTACTTGGGGTCGTACTGCTTGATGAGGGAGCACTCCAGCATCAGCGCCTCGTACTCGCTGCCGCACAGGATGGTCTCGAAATCCTCCACGTGCTCGACCATGCGGCGCACCTTCTCGGTGTGGCGGTCCTGGGCGCCGAAGTACTGGCTCACGCGGTTGCGCAGGGCCTTGGCCTTGCCGACGTAGATGATGCGGTCGGTCTTGTCGTGCATGAGGTAAACGCCCGGCGTCAGGGGCAGACGCCGGGCTTTTTTCATCAGGCGAGCCAGTCGCTCGTCGGGCATGGGGTCCGCCTCCTTTCTTCGGGCGTGCGGGAAGGATCACAAGTATTGTCTGAATTCGTTCATGCGGGCGAAGAACCATTCGCCGTCAATGGTGCAGTGGGGCCCTTCGACGTTGACGGCGGCGTAGGGCACGCCTGCCTGCGCCAGCGCGGCGACGACGTTGTCATAGGAGGAGGACTCCACGATCCCGTCTCCGCTCAAGCCGAAGGGGACGTAGGGGTCGCTCTCGGCGGGCAGATGGCTGTAGGCGATGATGGCGGGCACCGACGACGCGCCGATCTGCCGGAGGGGAGAATAGGCGCTCACCGCGGTGATGGCCTTCTCGGGCAGGGAGGCGCCCGTCAGCCCGGTGAACAGGCGCCCGGAGGAGGCGTTGACGGCCTGGAACCGGACCATCCAGTTGACGGCCCGCTCGCTGCTCAGGTCGAGCGGCCCGCCGACGCTGGCGAGAAAGCCGACCGGCATGGCGTGCCGGAGGGACAGGCCCATCACCTCGGGCGCGGCCTGATCCCACGCGTAAAGCGCGGCCAGATGCGCGCCCGCGGAGGCACCGGCGATGGCGAACCTCCGCGCTGTGAAGCCGAGGGAGGGCAGCAGCTCACTCATGCGGGAGACCATGGCGTCCACGTCCCGCTCCATGACGGCGAAGGTGGCGCCGTCATATACGTCGGCGCCCGGATCGGCCAAAAGATCGGCCTGGAGCATATAGTCCATGCTCAGCACCAGCCAGCCCGTCCGGGCGGCGTGGCAGACGGGGTAGTAAGACTCGGCGCCGTCCTTGTCGTCCGCCGCGGACCAGGCGCCGCCGTGAAGAAAGAGAAGGACGGGCGACTCCGGGGTCACGGCGGCGGACAGATACAGGTCGAACTGCTGTCCCGAGCGGTGCCGGTTAGCGGCGCCGCCC
>CAMHOI010000166.1 GCA_946186725.1 uncultured Clostridia bacterium | reverse complement strand
CTCGAAATGACCATCGAGGAACTGGATCTGTCGGTGCGCAGCTTCAACTGCCTCAAACGCGCCGGGATCAACACCGTCGAAGACCTTATCAGCAAGACGGAAGAAGAAATGATGAAAGTCCGCAACCTCGGCCGCAAGTCGCTGGAAGAGGTCGTGGCTAAGCTGGCTTCGCTCGGCTTCGGCCTGAGCGAGTCGGACGATTGAGCCCGAAGGAGTGAATGAACAATGCCCGGTACCAGAAAACTCGGCAGGACCAGCGATCACCGCACCGCGATGCTGCGCGGCTTGGTCACCTTCCTCTTTGAGAATGGGAAGATCGAGACCACCGTCACCCGCGCCAAAGAGGTGCGTGCGGTCGCGGAGAAGTATATCACCGTCGCCAAGGACGATACCCTCGCCGCCAAGCGGCAGGTCATGGCCTTCGTGACCAAGGAAGACGTCGTCGTCAAGCTCTTCAAGGAGATTGCGCCGAAGTATTCCTCTCAGAACGGCGGTTATACCCGCATCACCAAGATCGGCCCCCGCCGCGGCGACGCCGCGGAGATGGCGATCATTGAACTGCTTTGATCCCAGCCGTAATCAAAACCCCCGAGCGCACAGCGTGCGCTCGGGGGTTTTCTTATGCAGCGTTTTGACGGACGTTATTCCTTCACATAATTCAAAGTCGTATCGTCCGCGATCTTGTCAAATCGGCTCGGCATCTCCGCCGACCCGCCGAAATCGACCGTTCCCATCGGGTGATACCCGCCGTTGAGGTAGTTGCTGCAGGCCAGCCGGACGGCGGGCTTGCCGCAGGAGGGGTCGTCGATGCTGATGGCCGCCAGATACCCCTTGCCCTTGAGTGATTCGGGCAGCGTCACGTTCAGCTTGGCCGTTTTCGGCTCGGGCGCGACGGTGTAGGCGTGCGTGTCGGCGTCGTATTGATCGCCGGGCAGCAGGGTGCGCAGGTCAAAATCAAAGGCCTGCTTGTATACCGGTTCCAGCGTATCGGGATCAAGCAGATTGAGCGTCAACGGCCAATCGTAGTAGAAGGGCGCCGACCCGTCGTTGCGCAGGGTGATCTCACAGGCGAAGGAGAGATCCTTTGTCACTTTGGCGGTGTAGGAAAAGGACTCGACGATGTAGCGGTAGCCGAACACCTTCTGCATTTGGGCGGCGCCCTCCGCCGTTTCCGGCTTGACGGCGTTGTAGCTGGCTACCCACCCCAGCGAGGAGGTGTGCAGCGTGCGGATCCAGTCGATCAGATATTTCCAATGCGCGGGATCGCTCACCGTATCGGTCGGCCCGTCACCCACGGTGGTGCGGTAATCGCCCCAGTCGTAGGCGACCTCGCCGCCTATCATCTGCGTCTTCCAGGCGTCAGGCCGGAAGCGGAGCAGATTGGTCGCGTCGTCCTTGGCGTTGCCCAGCCCGAAGGAATCCAGATGACAGCCGAAATCGTAGTCGGCGAAGGTCCGCGGATAGCGGATCATCACCTTTTTGTTCTTGAAATACCGGGAAAAGGCGTCTCCCAGCAGCTTTTGGGTCTCTGCGGGGATGGAGGTGGGCTTTCCCTCCGGGTTGCCGTAGAGGTGGTGCTCTCCCCAGTAGCCGTAAATTCCCATTTCCACGCCTGCGATGCGGGGATCGTTGTCCCAGGCCTCGGCCATCTTGCGTATCAGATTGACCGCGCGGGCGTTGAACTCGTCGCTCCAGTAGTCGCCCTCCTGCAGGTCGTCGGGCCAGTAACGCCGGTTGTTCTTTTTGTCGGAGGAGGGCCATTCCAGATAGACCCGGGGGATGAGCCGCACGTTCTTCGCGGCCAGGTCGCCGAAATGCTCGTTGGTGTAGGCGACGATGTCCGCGGCGGTGGAAGAGGCGTTCTTCTCAATGGAACTCCAGGGCACGTATTCCCGGATGGTCGTGATATAGGGGCTGTATGCCGGGTCGCCGCCGAGCATATAGCGCTGCCCGCGAAAGCCCTTCATCGGGTTGGCGAAGGCCTCCTCGCTCGCCGGCGGGGTCACCGTTGTCCAGGCGGAATCGGCCTTCAGCACGATCTCACGCGCCGAAGAGGCCGCCTGCGAGCTTTCTTTGCCGCTCGCCGTGCCGCCGGGCATGCCCGTACAGCCGCAACAGATCAGCGCCAGAGTCAGCGCCAATGCCAGGATTCGATTCATCCTCATCCCTCCTTTCCCTCATCTTATCACAATCGCATGCGTATGCCAATAGCGATTGTTCGGCGGTAATAGCATATTCTTACGCTCGGAGCTGCTTTTTCGCTTTGCATTGGAAAATTTTTTCGGAATGCTCTTGACAAGAGGGGACGGGGGCGCTATAATGATGAAAATTTCATCAAACCGTTGACGCGGAGATAACGGCAGATATGCCTGCACAGAGAGCCCGTGGCGCTGAGAATCGGGCGAGACACAGTTTGTCAAATGGACCGCCGAGGGCGCAGTCAAAGGAGTGCACCGCTCCGAGTATTCTGCGACGCAGGGCCTGCGTAAGTGGCCGGGGATATGCTGGTATCCCGCTGAGAGCACGGCTTGGCCGTCGAATCAAGGTGGCACCGCGGATCGCACGATTCGTCCTTGACAGGAGTAGCATTCTGTCGGGGATTTTTTATTTCCCGGCCGAAATCAG
>CAMHOI010000165.1 GCA_946186725.1 uncultured Clostridia bacterium | reverse complement strand
GTATCCGATCTGCAGTCCCGGACGGACGGTGGCGTTCAGCGCCGCAAGCACCGCCTCTTTCGGGTGGGATACGCCCCTTTCCTCCGCCAGCGCGGCGATCCCGGCGGCCAGCTTTTCCATCTGAACGCCGTTGTACTCCGGCTCCCGTTCCCCCGCGCAGTAACGGCTCAACGCGCTGGCGCTCACGCCCGAGGCCTGCGCCAGCGCGGCCCGGGTGGCGTTCAGCTCCCGCAGATATTGATTGAGCGTTTCGCTGAAAGTCATATTCCCGCGCCCCCTTTCGTTTGTTTCATTATAAACTTCCCGCCGGCAAAATGCAATCCCCGTTTTGCCAATGTCTTTCCGGGAAGAACCGTGCAACCCGCGGGCAGAATATGGTACAATCAAATACGCGATATCATAGCGCAAAGGAGATTGATCACAATGAAAAAAAAGCTGTCATTCTTTCTGGCCCTGCTGCTGATCTTCACGGCGGCGTTTTCGCTGCAGGTCGCGGCGGCGGACGATGAGGAACCCGCTCCGGCGGAGCGTCACAACGGCCCGCTTACCCCGGCGGTCAGTTCCAACCCGTTCGCGCTGCAGTTCACGTTCCTGATGCTGAATGAGCTGAATGAGGACGGTACGGCAAAGCAGGACGAGGAATTTAACGGGATCGGTTACGTTCTGTTTCGCAACCAGTGGGACGAAGCCGCCTCCGAATGGAAGGTCCTGCAGGACAAGCTGCCCGACGGCACGCCCTGAACACTTTGACGCTGACCGGCTTTGACGGCGGCAAATATATGTTATCCGCCAATATGATGGGCGACGACCTTACGATCCGCGTCAGCGGCGACTGCCGCCTGGGGGGCGTCACCGTCTGGGGCGACGGCTGGGGCGCGGGCCTGCGTATCGCCGGAACGGGCTCGCTGACCGTGAATGAAAAGAAGCTTTTCGATTCCGCGATCGACTTCCACCCGGAGGGCGTCGATCTCACCTTCCGGATCGACAGGGAGACCACCGTGAAGCTTTACGCGAAAAAGGACGCCGTCAGCGTCTACGGTACGACGCAGACCGAAAACGTTTTCGACCTGCCGGACGGCGCCAGGGCCGAACCGAAAAAAGAGACGTATGTGGAAAAAAGGAACAAAAGGCTTGAAGGTTATTCGATCGACGCGGAGTATCATATGGAAACTTCCGAGGTGCTCGGCGTCAGCAGGGACGACCCGGACGGTATCTATACCGTGAACGAGGTGACCTACTATCCCAACGGCATCGAAGAAGATGGGATCCCGAAGGTCGACGTCACGCACTATTATTATTCCGAAAAATACGACTATTATCTGGAGGACCACGATTTCGGCGATGAGAGGGGGCATTCCGAGCGGGTGTTCGACGATTTGGCCGCGGCAAAGGCCGCCGGGTTTGAACAGGTCCTGGATGAGACCGGCAATCCCGTCTGGATCGAGATGAAAACGCCCTACAGCTCCGGGACCTGTACCGTTGTGATCGGCCCCGACGGAAAGGAATACGGGTCGACGTTTACGAAGAAAAGAGAGGGGGACTACGGCGACGTGCTTGCGGATATCGAGCCGCTGCCCGGCGTGAAGGACAAATATCTGTTCGTCGTCCGCCGGGATCTGATCGATATCGACCCGGAGACGCTGGAACCCGTGAAGATCGACGTCACGTATGACGGCATGTATACCTGGACGATCCCCGGCAAGGAGTTATGCTTGGCGACGTGGACGGCAATAAGAGCGTGACCGCCGCGGACGCGCGTCTGGCGCTGCGCGCGGCCGTAGGGCTTGAAACGTACCCCGCCGGCACGCGCGAGTTCCTCGCCGCGGACGTGGACCTGAGCGAAACGCTCACCGCCGCGGACGCCCGTCTGATCCTCCGCCGCGCCGTCGGCTTTACCGACGCGGAATGGGGAAAGAAGGCGTAACCACTTCGCGCTGCGCGCAATGATGCGTTTTGCCGCGCAAACGTGATGCTTTCGCTTGCGCGAAAATGATGCGTCCCGGCTGCGCCGGAACATGATGCATTCCGCTGCGCGGAATATTTCGGAACGGCTTCGCCGTTGATCATATTATTAACGCCCCGAACGGAAAATCCATCCGCCCGGGGCGCATTTCTTGTTTAAATCAACTTCGGTAGCGCGGCTCCGTGAGCCGCCTCGCCGTTTTAACGGCGGCTCTGACGGTTTGCGGTCCCGCTTCGTAGGTGGCGGCGGTATCGGCTCCCGCCTCGGTCGGTGCTTCTGCCTTACGGCAGAGATCGCCACCTGGGGCTGTTGACAAATAAGTATGAAAACAGAGAGAAATATAAAGATAGGGGACGGTTCCTTGTCTTTGTTTATTATGCCCCCTTACTCTATTTCAATTATACAGTTACTCTTACCGGAATTCAACCCTTGTTCCGAAAAAGAAACCGCCCACGAAACCGTGAGCGGCGGATAAGCAAAAACTGATTATCTCTTGCTGAACTGCGGAGCGCGACGGGCGCCTTTGAGACCGTATTTCTTTCTTTCTTTCATTCTGGGGTCTCTGGTGAGGAAGCCGGCCTTCTTCAGCTCGGGACGAAGGGACTCGTCGTACTGAAGGAGAGCTCTGGAGAGACCGTGACGGATGGCGCCGGCCTGACCGGTAACGCCGCCGCCGCCAACGCGG
>CAMHOI010000164.1 GCA_946186725.1 uncultured Clostridia bacterium | reverse complement strand
GTCTTCCTCTGTCCCTCGCCGGGGTACGACCGCCACTTCGCCATCTGCGAATACTTCGGCATCCGCATGATCCCCGTCGCCATGCTCTCCGACGGCCCCGATATGGAGGAGGTCGAGCGTCTGGTCAAGGATCCGCGGGTCAAGGGGATGTGGTGCGTGCCCAAGTACTCCAACCCCCAGGGCATCACCTACTCGGACGAGGTCGTGCGCCGCATCGCCGCCCTGCAGCCGGCCGCGGAGGACTTCCGCGTGCTGTGGGACAACGCCTACTCCATCCACCTGGTGCGGGAGGACGAGAATCTCATCAACGTCCTCGACGAATGCAAGAAGGCGGGCAACCCCTCTCTGGTCGTGGAGTTCGCCTCCACCTCCAAGATCACCTTCCCCGGCGGAGGCGTGGCCGCCATCGCCTGCAACGCCACCAACCGCAAGCTGCTCCGCTCCCGCATGCGGGTGCAGACCATCTGCCAGGACAAGGTCAACCAGCTCCGCCACGCCCGGATGTTCCCCGACTTCGCCTCGCTGGAGGCCCACATGCGCAAGCACGCCGAGATCCTCACGCCCAAGTTCCGCATGGTACACAACATCCTGGAGGACAATCTCGCCGGACTCGATATTCTCAACTGGAGCACGCCCAACGGCGGCTACTTCATCAGCGTGGACACCCTGCCCGGCTGCGCCAAGCGCGTGGTCGAGCTCTGCCGCGAGGCGGGCGTCAAGCTGACCGAGGCGGGCGCCACCTACCCCTACGGCAGGGACCCGCTCGACAGCAACATCCGCATCGCCCCCTCCTATCCCCCCGTGGATGAGTTGCGGCAGGCGATGATCCTCTTCTGCATGGCCGTCAAGCTCGCCACCATCGAGATGATCCGCGAGCAGGATCTGGTGCAGTAAGCTGTCTTTTCATTCCAAACGCAAGGAGGTGCTCCGTATGACGGATTCCCGCAGGGCGATCCGGCTCGGTGCGGCGCTGACGGCGCTGACGCTGATGGTCGGGCTTTTCATCCTCGGCCCCGACGTGCCCGGCGTGAGAGCGGCGGCCAAAGACAGCGGCCCCTGCTTTGTCGACGGAGCCGCCCCCGCCGTTCAGGACGCCTCGACACAGGGCGAAGGAGAGAACCGGCTCGACGCCGCCGAGCGGACGGTCGCCTGCCGGCTCAACCGGGAGGTCCCGCCCGCGGAGCGCACCGACGCCCTCCGGGCCGACGCCGTCCCGCGTACCCGCACCACCGAGCGCAGTCAGCCCTCCTCGTCGGAGGAGCCGGGATAAGCGCTCCCTCCCCCCTCCTCCAAACCGCAAAGAAAGGAACGCTGATCCATGAAAAAACACAAATCGGCAAGAAAGGTCGGCAGAGCGTGGGTGTTCATCATCCTCGCGGCCATCGTTGCCCTGACCGTGTTGGCCTTCTTCGGCGCCAAGAACTGGTACGGCGACAACGAGAAGGTTTACGTCAAGAGCGCCTCGGACATCCGTTGGGGCATCGACATTCAGGGCGGTGTGGAAGCCGTCTTTTCCCCCGACACCGACAAGGAAGTCACTGAGGACCAACTCAACTCCGCCAAGAACGTCATCGAGACCCGTCTGATCAACATCGGCGTGACCGACTATGAGACCTCGGTCGATACCCGCAACGATCAAATCATCGTCCGCTTCCCCTGGCAGTCGGGCGAGCAGAACTTCGACGCCACCGAGACCATCAAGCAGCTCGGCGATATGGCCGTGCTGACCTTCTGCGGCGGCAGCAGCTACGACAAGGACAACATCATCCTTACCGGCGCCAAGGACATCGATCAGGCCACGGCCGCCGTACAGGACGGCTCCCCCGTCGTCAGCTTGAAGCTGACCTCCTCGGGCGCCAAAAAGTTCGCCGAGGCCACGTCCAAGTACTATCAGCAGCAGATCGCCATCTGCATGGACGAGACGGTCATCTCCGCCCCCACCGTCTCTTCCGTCATCACCAACGGGCAGGCCGTCATCACCGGCAACTTCACCTATGAAGAGTGCCAGGCCCTCGCCAGCAAGATCAACTCCGGCTCGCTGCCCTTCGCCATGAGCGTGGACGACTCCAAGCTGCAGGTCATCTCCGCCACCCTGGGCGCCGAGGCGCTGAACACCATGCTGATCGCCGGTCTGATCGCCTTCGCGGTCGTGTGCGTAATCATCATCGCGCGGTACCGTCTGCCCGGCCTGATCGCCTGCTTCGCGCTGGCGGGCCAGGTCGGCGGCATCATCGCCTGCGTGTCCGGCTTCTTCCCCGGCACCGACGGCTTCACCCTGACCATCCCCGGCATCGCGGGTATCATCCTCTCCATCGGCATGGGCATCGACGCCAACGTCATCATCGCCGAGCGCATCCGTGAGGAGCTTCGCAGCGGCAAGACCGTCGTCAGCGCCATCAACGCCGGGTGCAACAACGCCCGCGCCGCCATCATCGACGGCAACCTCACCAACGTGCTGGTCGCCATCGTCCTGATGGGCTGCTTCGGCCCCAGCGAGAACATCTTCGCCACCATCTTCAGCCCCATCATCGGGCTGTTCGGCGCGTCGGTCTCGGGCGCGGTCTACTCCTTCGGCTTCACCCAGCTCATCGGCGTGATCTTCAACTTCATCATGGGCGTGTTCGCCACCAACATCATGCTCAAGAGCTTGTCCGGCTTCAAGTGCATGAGAAAA
>CAMHOI010000163.1 GCA_946186725.1 uncultured Clostridia bacterium | reverse complement strand
TTATGTTCATTCGTCGGTGAAGAGGTCCTTGACCTTCTGGAAGAAGGAGCGGCGATCCTTGAAATTGCTCTCGTTGAGGGCGCCGTCCAGCTCCTGCAGCTTTTTCTTCTGCTCGCCGTTGAGAGAGCGGGGCACCTCGACCTTGATCCTGACGTACTGGTCGCCGCGGCCCGCGGAGCGCAGGATGGGGATGCCGCGGCCCTTGAGCTTATACTCATCGCCGGGCTGGGTACCCTCGCGGATCTTGAGGTTGACCTTGCCGTCGAGCGTGGGCACGACGATCTCCCCGCCGAGCGCCGCCTGAACGAAGGTGACGGGCTCCTCGCAATAGACGTCGTAGCCGTGCCGCTCAAAGAGGGGATGGGGCCGCACCGACACGGTGATGTGCAGGTCGCCCGCGGGGCCGCCGTTGACGCCGGCGTCGCCCCTGCCGCCCAGGGAGAGGATCTGACCGTCGTCGATGCCGGCGGGGACGGTGACCTCCAGATCGCGCGAGCGACGCACCTTGCCCTTGCCCGAGCAGGTGGGGCAGGGATCCTTGACGATCTTGCCCGTGCCGCGGCACCGCTCACAGACCCGCTGGGTCTGCATCTGCCCGAAGGGGGTGCGCTGGATCTGTACCACGCTGCCGTGGCCGTGGCAGGTGGGGCAGGTCTCGGGCGAGGTGCCCTTGCGGGCGCCGGTGCCGGAACAGTCGGCGCAGTTTTCGATCGCCGAAACGCGCACGGTCTTCTTACAGCCCTTGGCCGCCTCCTCAAAGGTAAGGTTGAGGTTCAGACGGACGTCGCCGCCCCGGCGGGGGGCGTTGGGGCTGGCCCGACGGCCGCCGAAGCCGCCGCCGAAAATGCTGCCGAACAGATCGCCCAGATCGCCAAAATCTCCGCTGAAGCCGCCGAAGCCGCTCCCGCCGTAGGCGCCGCCGGCCCCGAAATTGGGATCGACGCCGGCATGGCCGTATTGATCGTAGCGGGCCTTCTTCTCCCTGTCGGAGAGGACCTCGTAGGCCTCGTTGACCTCCTTGAACTTGGCCTCGGCGTTCTTGTCGCCGGGGTTCAGATCGGGATGGTACTTCTTGGCCGCCTGTCGGTAGGCCTTTTTGATCTCGTCCTCGCTCGCGTTGCGGTCGACGCCGAGAACCTCATAATAATCTCGTTTGTCCGCCAAAGGGTTCCACGCTCCTATCGGATCGCCGGGATCCGAGCTTACTTATCCGACACGTCGTTGTAGTCCGCGTCGTAGACGTTGCCGTCGCCGTTGCCGGGCTGCTGCGGGCCGGCCTGGCCCTGCTGCTGGGCCTGCTGGGCCTCCTGCGCGGCCTTGTAGACCTTCTCGGAAACGGCGTAGACCTTCTTCTGCAGGGCCTCCTGCTTCTCCTTGACGCCGTCCATGTTCTTGGCGGCGATCTCCTTCTTGAGATCTTCGACGGCGGCCTTCAGGTCGTTCTTCTCCTCCTCGGAGAGCTTGTCGCCCATGTCGGTGAGCATCTTCTCGGTGGTGTAAACGAGCTGGTCGGCGGCGTTGAGGGCGTCGACCTCCTCGCGGCGCTTCTTGTCCTCAGCCGCGTACTGCTCCGCGTCCTTGACCGCCTTGTCGATGTCCTCCTTGGACATATTGGTGTTGGAGGTGATGGTGATGGACTGCTCACGGCCGGTGCCGAGGTCCTTGGCCGAGACGTTCACGATGCCGTTGGCGTCGATGTCGAAGGTGACCTCGATCTGAGGCACGCCGCGGGGCGCGGGCGCGATGCCGTCGAGGTGGAAGACGCCGAGGGTCTTGTTGTCGCGGGCGAACTCGCGCTCGCCCTGCAGGACGTGGACCTCGACCGAGGTCTGCCCGTCGGCGGCGGTGGAGAAGACCTGGCTCTTCTTGGTGGGGATGGTGGTGTTGCGGTCGATGACCTTGGTGCAGACGTTGCCCATGGTCTCGATGCCCAGAGACAGCGGGGTGACGTCGAGCAGGAGCAGGCCCTTGACGTCGCCGCCGAGGACGCCGCCCTGGATGGCGGCGCCGACGGCCACGCACTCATCGGGGTTGATCCCCTTGAAGGGTTCCTTGCCGATGAAATTCTTGACCGCCTCCTGCACCGCGGGGATACGGGAGGAGCCGCCGACCATGAGCACCTTCTGGATCTGGGCGGGGGTCAGGCCGGAGTCGGAGAGCGCCTGGCGGACGGGACCCATGGTCTTCTCGACCAGGTCGCCGGTCAGCTCGTTGAACTTGGCGCGGGTGAGGGTGGTCTCAAAGTGCTTGGGGCCGTTGGCGTCGGCGGTGATGAAGGGCAGGTTGATGTCGGCGGTGGTCATGCCGGAGAGGTCGATCTTGGCCTTCTCGGCGGCCTCCTTGACGCGCTGCATGGCCATCTTGTCGCCGCGCAGATCAATGCCGCTCTCGGCCTTGAAGGTGTCGCAGATATAGTCCATGACGCGCTGATCGAAGTCGTCGCCGCCCAGACGGTTGTTGCCCGCGGTGGCGAGGACCTCCTGCACGCCGTCGCCCATCTCGATGATGGACACGTCGAAGGTGCCGCCGCCGAGGTCGTAAACCATGACCTTCTGATCGGTCTCCTTGTCGACGCCGTAGGCGAGCGCGGCTGCGGTCGGCTCGTTGATGATGCGCTTGACGTCCAGACCGGCGATCTTGCCGGCGTCCTTGGTGGCCTGGCGCTGGGAGTCGGTGAAGTAGGC
>CAMHOI010000162.1 GCA_946186725.1 uncultured Clostridia bacterium | reverse complement strand
ACAAGGACCTGCGGGACAGGGGCTTCGAGATCCTCGATTTCCCGTCCAATCAGTTCGCGGGGCAGGCGCCCGGAACCGATGACGAGATCCACGAGTTCTGCACGCTGAAGTTCGGCACGGAGTTCCCGCAGTTTGCCAAGATCGACGTCAACGGCGAAACCGCCGATCCGCTCTTCGCTTATCTGGCGTCGGAAAAGCCGTTCGAGGGCTTCGGCAAAGGGATCAAGAACGCGGCGCTGAACAAGTTTGCACGGATGAACAATAAGAAGTTCGGCGACAAGACGTATGTCGGCTGGAACTTCACCAAGTTCCTCGTCGACCGCGAGGGCAAGGTCATCGCCCGCTTTGAGCCGACCGTCGATATGGCCGAAGTGCGCAAAGCCGTCGAAGCGGCGCTGTGACGGTCTCCCGATAACCTGATACAATGTCAAGGAGGATAACCATGAAAAAACAGATCAAAACCACGGAAGCCATTTTCCCGATGCCCGTACTCCTCATTTCCACTTTCAATGAGGACGGAAGCGTCGACGTGATGAACGCCGCGTGGGGGACGATGCTCGACCGCGATATGGTCGCGCTCAATCTCACCGAAACGCACACCACCGTGAAGAACATCAAGGCGCGCAAGGGGTTTGTCGTCCACGTCGCCGACGCGAAGCATGTGGTCGAGGCCGACTGGTTCGGCTGCGTTCACGGCGAAAAGGAACCCGACAAATTCAAAAAGTCCGGCCTGACGTATGAAACGTCCGATCTGGTCGACGCTCCGATCATCAACGAGCTTCCGGTCGCCCTGGAGTGCGAATTTGTGGAATACCAGAATGACGCGACCGGCCTCGGCGTCATCGGAAAGGTGCTGCGTACGTCGGTGGAGGAAGCCGTCCTCAGGGACGGCAGGGTGGACGTTGATTCTCTGGAAGCGATCGCCTTCGACCCTTACACCCACGGCTATTATAAGGTGGGCGGAAGAGTAGGGGACGCCTTCAAAGACGGGTTGAAACTCAAATGAAATACGGAGAATCGACGTTTGACGTTCTCTACCTTCTCTTTGCCGTCGTCAGCGGGATCGTCCTGCTTGCCCGGGCCAAGGACCGCGCCGGGCGGCTGATGGGCCTTGCCGCGCTGACCCTCGGGGCCGGCGACGCCTTCCACCTCGTCCCGCGGGTGCTGAACTATTTTGTCGACGCGGACTTCACGGCGGCGCTGGGACTCGGGAAGCTCGTCACCTCCGTGACGATGACGGCGTTTTACGTCCTGCTGTTCTACGTCTGGTCGGCCTACTACGGCGCCGCCGCGAAAAAGGGAACCGTCGCAGCGGTCTGGTCTCTCGCCGCGATCCGCGTTGCCCTGTGCGCGTTTCCTCAGAACGGGTGGATCGAAAACAGCGCCGATATGATGTGGGGCATCATCCGCAATCTTCCCTTCGTCGCGCTGGGCGCGGTGATCTGCTTGCTGTATTTCCGCAAGCGGAAGGACGACCGCCTTTTCCGTTTCATGTGGGTGGAGATCCTGCTGTCCTTCGCTTTCTATATGCCCGTGGCCGTCGGAGCGGGCCTCGTCCCGATCCTCGGGATGCTGATGCTGCCGAAGACGGTGTGCTATATCCTCATGATCGTTTCGTTTCTGTCCGCGGTCCTCAAGCACGGCGGCGACCGAAACCGGGGCCTCTGATCCGCCGGAAGAACCAACATAAAACAGCGCCGCGCAAGCGGCGTTGTTTTCGTATCCCGGTCGGCTCTCATCGCCCGTTTTTTCCAAATGCAAGCAGCACTTGACAAAATGTAAAGTGTATTTTGTTGCCTGTAAGGGAAAATTGCGATATAATGGTGGCGAATTCTATGCAAGGACGTGACGCCATGCTCGCTGATACCATCAAAAAGTACCGTAAGGAAAACAATCTCTCCCAGGACGAACTGGCCGAAAAGCTCGGCGTGTCCCGCCAGAGCATCAGTCTTTGGGAGACGGGGCAGACCCAGCCGACCATCGACAACATTGTGGCGCTTTCCAAAATATTCAATATTTCCGCCGACGCGCTGCTCGACAACGGCGCCGATCCCGCGCCCGCTCCCGTGAGCCAGGCGCCCGCCCCCGCCAAAAAGCCGGTCTGGCCCATTTTCCTCGCCGTCGGGCTGGCGGTGGCGGCGATCGTCGCGGTGGTGCTCGTCATCCTCCTGACCAGGCCCTCCGGCGGCGACGTCCCGACGGGCGCCGTGCCGTCCTCCTCTGAAGTGCAGACCCTCTCCGCGCAGCCCGCCGACTCCGCCGCGCCTGCGAGCCAGACGCCCGCGCCTGCGAGTCAGACCCCTGCGCCTGTAAGCCAGACCCCTGCGCCCGTGAGTCAGGCGCCCGTGAGCCAGACGCCCGCCGTCGATCTCTTCGCCTGCTGCAAGGAGTTCGCCATCCAAAAAGGCAACCTCAACGGGGATTATACCGTTTATCGCCAATCTGCCAGTTTGTACGGCGGCAGCAAGAACGACTATATTGAGATCTCATACTGGGCTGGATACAACAAGGTTATGATCAGTCTATATCGTCCCCTGAATGCAACGGAGAGTTACGCCGTCGATCTGATTATGCGGGGCGGCTTCAACGGAACTTATGAGTTCGTTTCCTCCCAGTATTACCGCAGCTCCGGCGAGAACTTCCTTAAAGCGTCCGGGACGATCGACCCGGCGACCTTCTCCGAGAATTATCCGTTG
>CAMHOI010000161.1 GCA_946186725.1 uncultured Clostridia bacterium | reverse complement strand
CGAAGCGAAAGCGAAACAGTCCGGTGGACTGTTTGGCAGCCCGCGGGCGTGTCGGAGCGAAGCGACGAGCGATTCCCGTCACCTGCTCCAAATATAAAAAGCGCCGAGGGGCGCTTTTTATATAAACTTTTTATAATAATAGATCAATTACGAGGCAAGCCCTGTCTGAGTTTCGGATGGGCGTGTTATTTTTGTGAAAAAAATCTCATCCGTGTCTTGAAATGGCAGGGGAGAGGTGATATAATCAATTATAATGGTGTCATTTGTGGCTTTCATGCCGAGCGTCACCGATAACCGGAAGGGAAGATGAGGCGTATGCCGTCTGTCGGCGAAGTTTGTTTGTTAGGCGTGGGTATCGTTTTTATCGGCCTGATCTGCATCGTATTGTTGTGTTACGTTGTCGGTGCGATCTGCCGTGTGATGGATAGAAAGCGGACTGAGTCTGCTCCCGCCACGCTGACGAACCCGGATCAGGAGATCCCCAATCGTCAGGAATTTGTCGCCGCCGTTTCCGCCGCGATTGCGGAGGAGCTTGGCGCCGACGTGTCCGCGATCCGTATTGTTTCAATTCGCAGAATGTGAGGTCTGATCATGAAAAAGTACAAAGTCAATGTAAACGGAACCGTCTATGAGATTACGCTTGAGGTGTGCGAAGCGGACGACGTCACCGCGTCTTCGCCGAGCGCGCCTGCCACTGTGCCCGCGCCGGCAGCCGCGCCTGCATCTGCCGCCGCGCCCGCTGGGGGAGAGACTGTATCCTGCCCAATGCCCGGCACCATCCTGGCCGTCAATGTGGCCAACGGCAGCGCCGTTAAGAAGGGCGATGTTTTGTTCGTGCTGGAGGCCATGAAGATGGAGAATGAGATCATGTCCCCCTGTGACGGCACGGTGTCCGGTCTGTCTGTGACCAAGGGCGCTTCCGTTGACACCGGAGCGACGTTGTGCGTGATCGCCTGAGGACGGTATTGATATGCTCGACAATGTATTAAAGTTTTTCGGCGATTCCGGCTTTGCTGCCATCTTCGGCAATTTTGCCGAGGGCTGGAAGACGTTGCTGATGATCCTCATTTCCTTGTTCCTGCTTTGGCTCGGGATCCATAAGAAATTTGAGCCGCTCCTGTTGGTCGGTATTGCGTTTGGTATGCTGTTGACCAATCTGCCGGGCGGTGAGCTCTATCACCCCGAGCTTTGGAGCGCCTTCATGACCCCGGGCAGTGAGGCGTTTCACGATTACGGAACGATTCTCTCCAACGGTGGTCTCTTCGACGTGCTTTATATCGGCGTTAAGACCTGCCTTTACCCCTGCCTGATCTTCATCGGGATCGGCGCCATGACGGATTTCAGTCCCCTGATCGCCAATCCGAAGAGTTTGCTGCTGGGCGCTGCCGCGCAGGTCGGTATCTTTTCCACCTACGCTGCCTCCTGCCTGCTTGGCTTTACGCCGCAGCAGGCCGGCTCCATCGGGATCATCGGCGGCGCGGACGGCCCGACCGCCATCTTTACCACCTCGAAGCTGGCGCCCGAGCTGCTTGGCCCCATCGCCATCGCTGCCTATTCCTATATGGCGCTCGTGCCTGTGATCCAGCCCCCGATCATGAAGCTGCTGACCACCAAGAAGGAACGTCTGATCCGCATGAATGACCTGCGGACGGTCAGCAAGCGGGAGAAGATCATCTTCCCGATCGCGGTCACCATTTTCGTGGCTCTGCTCGTTCCCTCCGCGACCCAGCTCGTCGGTTGTCTGATGCTCGGCAATCTTTGGAAGGAGTCCGGCGTTTGCGAGCGTCTGTGCAAGGCGGCCCAGAACGAGCTGATGAACATCGTGACGATCTTCCTCGGTATTTCCGTTGGCGCGACCGCTACCGCGAGCAGCTTCCTTGACCTGAACACCATCAAGATCATCGTCATGGGCGTGTGTGCTTTTGCCGTGGCGACGGGATGCGGCGTCTTGTTTGCGAAGTTTATGAACCTTTTCCTTAAGAAGAAGATCAATCCGTTGATCGGCTCAGCCGGCGTATCCGCCGTTCCCATGGCGGCCCGCGTGTCGCAGAAGGTCGGCCAGGAGTACGATCCCGGCAACTTCCTGCTGATGCACGCGATGGGCCCCAATGTCGCCGGTGTTATCGGCTCGGCGATCGCGGCCGGTGTGCTGATCCAGCTGTTGGGATAAGGAGTCGTGGCTATGAATAAGTTGCAAATCACCGATACCATCCTGCGTGACGCCCACCAGTCGCAGGCCGCCACCCGTATGCGGATCGAGGATATGCTCCCTGCTTTGGAGAAGCTGGATCAGATCGGCTACTGGTCGATCGAGTGCTGGGGCGGCGCGACCTTCGACGCGTGCATGCGCTTCCTCAATGAGGATCCTTGGGAGCGCCTGCGCACGCTCAAAAAGCATATGCCCAACACTCGGCTGCAGATGCTCCTTCGCGGGCAGAACCTCCTCGGCTACAAGCACTATTCCGATGACGTCGTCGACGCCTTCGTCAAGAAGTCGATCGAGAACGGCATTGACGTGATCCGCATCTTCGACGCGCTGAACGACCCTCGTAATCTGGAGCAGGCGGTCAAAAGCTGTAAGGCCTACGGCGGGTTGTGCGAGACGGCGATCAGCTATACGGTCAGTCCCGTCCACAACGAAGAATACTTTGTTTCCCTCGCCAAAACGCTGGAGGGCATGGGCGCCGACGTTATCTGTATCAAGGACATGGCCAACCTTCTT
>CAMHOI010000160.1 GCA_946186725.1 uncultured Clostridia bacterium | reverse complement strand
CGCCGAGAAAAAGACGGCCGACTTTATCATGGCCAACCGCGGGCGCAGTCAGTACCTCTCGATCGCCGAGCTTGCGGAGTACAGCGGCGTGGCGGAGGCCACGGTCTCCCGCTTCTGCCGCCGCATGGGTTACAAGGGCTTCAACGCCTTCCGGCTCGCGCTGGCCAACGCCTCCTTTTCGATGACGTCCGAGGCGGGGCTTCTTTCCGGCCCGGTGGAGAACACTGACAGCTTCGAAGAAATGTGCCAGAAGCTCTGCTCGGCCGACCAGGGCGCCATCCACCAGACCCTGGCGCTCCTCGACGAGACGACGATCCGCCGCGCGGTCGATATGCTGTACGCCGCAGGGCGCGTGGTCTGTATGGGCCAGGGCGGCTCGATGCTGCTCGCCCAGGACGCGGCCCACCTTTTCTCCACCGTCAGCGGCAAGTTCAGCGCCGTGGCCGACTCGCACACCCAGATCATGACAGCCGTGAATATGGATCCGGAGGACGTGATCCTCTTCTTCTCCTTCTCCGGCGCGACAAAGGAGCTGATCGACACGATGCGCGCGGCAAAGGAGCGCGGCGTGAGGACCCTGCTCGTCACGCGCTTCCCCAAATCGCCCGGGGCTCAGCTGGCCGACCTCGTGCTGCCCTGCGGCGCGAATGAGAGCCCGCTGCAGCTCGGCTCCGTGCCCGCGAAGATCGCCCAGCTCTTTTTGATGGACGTACTCTTCTCGGAGTTCTGCCGTCGGGATATGGAGGCTGTCCGCGCGAGCCGTGAGCGCCTCGCCGCAGCATTGGAGGTCAAGCATCTGTAGCGAAGGCAAAAAAGGAAACAAATACTTGTATATATGACGGAGCGTGAAAAAACGCTCCGTCATTTTTGCCGAAAGCGGGTGCGCCTTTTTGTGCATAACGTAAAGTTTTTTTCAGAACTGCGTTTTTATGAAAATTTTTTTCAGAAATTGATTGACTTTTCCTCCGCTCTTCGGTACAATTCAAACAGGAAATATGGCGGGAAGATCCGCCGTATCATCTTGCGAAAATAATAATCAGGAGGAACCGAAATGAAGAAGATTCTTGCACTGCTCCTCGCACTCGCCATGGTCTTTGCGCTGGCCGCCTGCGGACAGCAGGCCGCTCCCGCTCCGGCCGAGAAGCCCGCCGAGGCTCCCGCTGAGGCTCCTGCCGAGGCTCCCGCTGCGAGCGAGGTCAACCTCACTCTCTGGACCTATCCCATCGGCGGATGGGGCAACGCCGAAGTCGTCGACAAGCTGATCGCCGACTTTGAGGCTGCCAACCCCGGCATCAAGGTCGCAGTCGAGTATCTCGACTACACCAACGGCGACGACCAGGTCAACACCGCCATCGAGGGCAAAGCCGCTCCCGACCTCATCATGGAAGGACCCGAGCGCCTGGTTGCCAACTGGGGCGCGAAGGGCTACATGGTCGATCTGGCCGACCTCTGGGACGATACTGACAAGGCTGAGGTCAACCCCTCTGTCGTGGCCGCCTGCTTCAATCCCCAGGGAGCCTGCTACGAGTACCCCGTCTGCATGACCGCGCACTGCATGGCCGTTAACCTGGACGCCTTCAAGGCCGCCGGCGCCGACCAGTACCTGAACCTCGACACCCTCACCTGGACCACCGACGACTTCGTCAACGCCGTCAAGGCCCTCAAGGCTGCCGGCTATGAGAACGTTGCGGCGATCTTCTGCAGCGGCCAGGGCGGCGACCAGGGCACCCGCGCCATCATCAACAACCTCTACGGCGGCACCTTCACCGACGCTGCCCACACCAAGTACACTGCTGACTCCGCCGAGAACATCAAGGCCCTCGAGCTGCTCAAGAGCCTCGACGGCGTGAACTTCGACGCCTCCATCAACGGCGGTCAGGAGATCGACCTCTTCCGTCAGGGCATCCTGCAGATGGCCTTCTGCTGGAACATCGGCGCCCAGACCAACACCGCTGCCGGCAACGAGCCCGGCAAGACCAACAGCGGCGATCAGATCGTCTGCATGGCTTTCCCGTCCGACGACGGCAAGGCTGAGCTCTGCGGCGGCATCTGGGGCTTCGGCATCTTCGACAACGGCGACGCTGCGAAGATCGAGGCTGCCAAGACCTTCATCAAGTACTTCGGTGACAGCGCTGCGACTGCCGACGCGGTTGCCGCCTCCACCTACTTCGCTGTCCGCGACACCGCCGAGGGCAACGACCTTACCGGCATCTACGCCGGCAACGACACCATGACCGAGTACACCAAGCTGATGCCGATGCTGGGCGACTACTACCAGGTCACCCCGGGCTGGGCCGAGGCTCGTACCGCGTGGTGGAATATGCTCCAGCAGGTCGGCGCCGGCACGGACGTTGCCGAAGCCGTTGCGACCTTCACCGAAGCTGCCAATGCGGCTGCTGCGGGCTGATCGAGTATCCATATCGTAAGGGTTTAGACAACTGCGCCCTCCCTGCCTGAGGGCAGGGAGGGCGTGAACTTTCACAGGGGCGACTGCGAGCCGCCCGGATCTTTCCCGGGCGGTTGGCAGCCGCCCCTACTCCTGAAAAGAGAGGAGCGATCTCCAAAATGAGAAAAACATCCGGCATGAGCAGGGCGCTGGTCCGGCGCGAGACGACCGCGGGCTATCTGTTCATGCTGCCCAGCCTGTTCTTCTTCATCGTTTTCGTGATCTATCCCATGTTCATGTGCATCTATACGAGCCTTTTCGACTCGAACATGGGCAAGAA
>CAMHOI010000159.1 GCA_946186725.1 uncultured Clostridia bacterium | reverse complement strand
ATTATTAAGAACGCGCACTGTGTGAACCGTGGCGAGATGCCCGACCTCTCTGTGCGCGATTCCGACTTCTTTTTTATCCCGGTGGAAGGACCGCGAAACGTGGCAGCGACCGTGGAGGATCTGGTCTCCAGACGTCTGCCGGAAGCATACGGGTATTCCTCTGTTTCGGATATCCAGGTATTGTCGCCGTCCCGGAAAAAGGAAACCGGCACCATTGCCTTGAATACCGCTTTGCAGGCCCTTTTGAATCCCGATGGCAAGAATAAGCGGGAAATGACGCTCCCATCCCGCGTCTTCCGTCAGGGCGATAAGGTGATGCAGATCCGCAACAATTACGATATTGTCTGGAGCCGGGGCGACGAGACGGGAAGCGGCGTTTTCAACGGGGATATCGGAGAACTGCTGACCATTGACGTGTCGCAGGGTGTCTTCACCGTGCAGTTTGAGGACCGTTTAGCGACCTATTCCGTGGAGAACATTGATCAACTGGAACTGGCGTATGCCATCACGGTCCATAAAAGCCAGGGGAGCGAGTACCCTTGCGTCGTACTGCCCATCTCGGACATGCCTCCACAGTTGTGCTACCGCAATCTGCTCTATACCGCTTTGACGCGGGCGCGCGACCTTTTGGTTGTGGTCGGCTCGCGGGAAAGACTGGCTCAGATGGTCGCCAATGATCGGCGTGTCAAGCGGTATTCCATGCTGTCTCAGATGCTTCAGGAGGAGTGCCGATGAGGGTCCCAACCTGGCAAGAAAAGGTGATCGGCGTTTTCTATCCTTCTACCTGCTATTGCTGCGGCGATCTGGTGAATTGGGGCGGGCATTTGTGTTCGGTTTGTGAGGAATCTCTGCGGTATTACAGGACCAAGGGCGTCAAAAAGGTCAGCCGGAATGGGCTGAAATGCTCGGTTCGTGCCTGTTACTATTACCAAGAAGCCGCCCAGTTGGCGATCCGTCGTTTCAAATTCGGCCGCAAGATACGACCCGGGAAATTCATGGGGGAAGCGGTGGCCGACCGCGTCAAGACGGCGCCCACCGTTCAACCGGACGTGGTCACATACATTCCTGTCGCTTACGGCGATCACCCGACACGCGGGTACAATACGGCGGAAGTCATCGCGGAGTCCGCTGCCAGACATTTGGGCATACCTGTCAAGCCCCTTCTGCGCAAAGCGCTCCTGACGCGCTCCCAGCACTCTCTTTCCGCGTCTTCACGAAAGCAGAACGTGGAGAATGCCTACGTCGCACGCGGGAGCGTGAAAGGGAGAAGCATCCTTTTGGTAGACGACGTCGTGACGACCGGCTCCACGCTGGCGGAGTGTGTGCGCGTTCTTCTCAACGCGGGCGCAAAGGCGGTCTGGCCCATCGCGTATGCGGCGGCGGGCGGTCAGCCGCGAGTTGACAGGGATGAGAAAGCGGAGTATAATGAAACACCGGATCAATAGAGAAAGGACGGACGGTTATGTTTTCGGATATCGGGATCGATCTCGGCACCGCTAAAACGGTCATCGTCAGCGGGAAAACGCTGTTGCTGTCGGAGCCGTCCGTCGTGCTCATGGACCAGTATGACGAGGTCCCCGTCAGCTTTGGCCGATACGCCCAGCGGGCCCTTGGCCGCTCCACGGACCGCTATCAGGCGGTGGAGCCGATCGAGCGCGGTGTGATCGCCAACTATGATGCGGCGGAACTGATGCTCAACCAGTACATCTCCCGCGTGGTGGGCAAAAAGCTGACCAAGCCGCGCGCCGTGCTGGCTATCCCCAGTGGGTTGACGGCGGTACAGCATCGTTCTTTCATCGACGCCGTTCAGGCGGCCGGCATCCGCGGTGTATGTACCGTGGAATCGTCCATCGCCGCCGCTCTCGGCATGGGGATCGATTTCAAGAAGCCGCACGGCTCCATCGTGGTGGACGTCGGTGCGGGCACGACGGACGTCGCCGTTTTGTCCATGGGCGGCCTGTCACGCTGTGAGACAACCAAGATCGGCGGCGTCGATCTGGACGACGCGATCGTCCGATATATGCGCCGTGAGCACAATCATGCGATCGGTCGCGCCAGCGCACGTGCCATCAAGGAGCAGATCGGAAGCGCACAGCCGCGCCCCATTGAGGTCGTCATGATGGCCAAGGGGATCGATCTGACGACCGGGTTGCCCTCCCGGGTGGAGGTCACGGCCAACGAGGTCTGTGACGCCATGAGCGATGTTATCCGCGATATTTGCCGCGCCGTCCAATCGGTTGTCAACAATACGCCGCCGGAGTTGGTCGGCGATATTTCGGAGGACGGCATTTATTTATCCGGCGGGACCGCCTTGCTGCACGGACTGGCGGAGACGCTCTCCGGGTTTCTTGGCGTGAATGTTCATCTGGCTAAGAACGTTCAGTTGAACGTGGCCAAGGGCATCGGGATCGCCATGAATCATTTTGATCTGCTGGAGAACGGCGATTACCGCTTCGTGACCATTCAGGATCTGCTCTGACGCGCGTCGGAGCGGGATACGCCGCTGTGGTGGAATTGGCAGACACAAGGGACTTAAAATCCCTCGAAAGCGATTTCGTACCGGTTCGACCCCGGTCAGCGGCACCACGTCTCCCCGGGAAATATCCCGGGGAGGTTCTTGTTTGCTATAGTTTCAACGCCATGGTACAATTGGCGAAGAAAGGGTGGTAGATATGACGGCTGTCGAACGCTTTATGAAGTATGTGACCTTTGGAACGGATTCCAATGAAAACA
>CAMHOI010000158.1 GCA_946186725.1 uncultured Clostridia bacterium | reverse complement strand
GTAGAGGACGCGGAGCGTCTTCTTGGGAGCGGGTTTCTTGTCCATGGAGCCCGTCGGCTCACCGGCGATGGCGGGCATGGTCCACAGGAGGACTGAGAAGAAAATGGTTACCAGTTTGTGCATGTTACGCGTGCGTTATTTTTTCGTAAAGTAGGTGTTTTGTTCGCAAAAAAACAAAGCCCCGCGAGCACAAAGGAAATCTTTTCCGGTTTAGGGAAATGCTATATAACTAATAGTAAAACACTTGGTCGGTTTTGGTTTTGACGATTTGGGAAATGCAAAAACGTTTCCCAAAATTATAATTTTGACAATTCTTCGGCAAAATCGGCCTTGGGGACAAGGAGTTTGGAATTGATGCCGGAACGCTTGTTATAGACGGTCTTTATGGAGCAGTGGAGGAGCTCGGAAATCTTGGCGCTGTCGGTAATTCCCAGTTTGATAATGGCAAAAATGCGGAGTTCGGTATTGAGGAGTTCGGTAGGTTTGAGCTCGATACGGCACTCAGGGCGCAGCAGCGCGTTGAAGTCTTCCACGAAGTCGGGGAAGATGTCGAGGAAGGCGCTGTCGAAGTTGTGGTACATTTCCTTGAGCTCTTCGTTGGTGATGTCCTTCGAAGGGTCGGTGAGGTCGAGAACGTACTTGGTGTTGCCCCTGCGCGTGTTGGACGTAACCTTTTGCCGTCTTGCCTGAGCGCTCCAGTTCCTGGTTGAGCGACAATATCTTGTTACGCGACTGTATTGCCTGTATGGTTATGAACAGCAGGAGCAGGGAGAGAATGCCGATAAAAACAAGGCTCGTCTGGATACGGCGTTTCTGGACCGCTATCCTGGCGGCGTACTCTTCGTTGATATGGATGGTCTGCTCCGCCCCGAAGATGAGCCTCAGGCGGCTGCCGTACTTGACCATAGTGGAATAGTAATAGTCGGAGACCTTCTTTGCCGCGTTCAGGTTGCCTATCGCAGTAAGGTAATTCTCCACGTAACGCAGGGAGCCGATGTCCTGGTTTCCGTTAACTATATCCAATATTGCAGACTCAAGGATGCATTCTATGTGGTCGTCCACCGGACGGCGCATATAGTAAAAATAAATCAAGTAGCGGTCGTAAAGGATAAGCGCCCTGGTCTGGGTATCGCCCGGGTCGAGTTCGGCATAGCGTCGGTTATTGATTGCAATGGCCTCGTCGAAATCCCCGTTGCGGGCACAGATGCGCTCCCGTTCCCGCAGGGCGTTCGACGAGTCTGACGGGAGCATGCTGAGAAGGGTGTCACGGGACGCTTCATACTTGGCAACGTACTCGCGGCGCATGTCGGGCTTGGAATTCAATCCCTGATAAACGTCGTGGTAGAGGCCACGGCGGGCGTTGTAGTAATTCAACCTGTCATCGTCGGACAGTTCGTCCAGGGGAATGGAATCAAGGATCTCAGAGCCTTCGAAAAAGAAGCCCACGTGGATGAGAATCGCCGCTTTGACCGTCTGGGCCTGGTAGTACCCGCCCTGGAATCCAATCCGCTTTGCCAGCTGCGCAGCCTTGTCGTAATAAACGATGGATGAGTCGGCAATGAACTTTGAGTACCGCCGCCCCATGGCCATATATGCGTCGTACAGTTCCCTGCTGTCGGCCGGCAGGGACTTCAAAGCCTCGCGCGATTCGTCGATACGGGCCTGATAACGGGCAATATATACGTCGGTGCTGTCCAGGCGGGACATGAGATCCGCCAGCATGGGATGACCCTCATACTGCTCCGTCTTCGTGCAGGAAACGGCAAGAAGCACCGCAATCAGCAAAAGGTACCTGAACTTCATCGCCCCGGGTGTTTTGACGTTAATCCAATCTGTTGTCGCGCAGGGCGTTGACCAGGCGGACGACGTCCCTGTTGTAGCCCTCGAGGCCGAATCCGGTCGCGATGCGGTCAACCGTTATGCGGTCTTCCCACAGGCGCGACAGGCGGGCTCCGAAGGAACTTTTGCGGTAGCACAGCCGGCCGTCGGAACGGGACTCGCGCACGTAGCCGTGGGCCGTCATCACGCGGTCCAGGACCGGGTACACCTCGTCGTCGGCCCCCGGGAGTACGGCCTCGCGCCGGGCGTATCCGAGGCGGGGGTACATCGCCGCGAATGCGGCCATCAGCAACGCTATCTGCCACAGGGAATCGTACCCGTTGACAAACAGTTTGCTGATGTCCGTTTCGACTATTTTTGCCACCATCAGCGCAGCGATGATCAGCGTCAGGATGACCAGAAGCTGCACGAAATACTTGGCGGCGCGGATAAAGTATCTCATTTGCGGGAGATGGCTTTGCGGGCGGCTGCCGCGATATGTCCGGCGTCGAAGCCCCAGGCGGCCATGAGCTGCGCAGGCGTGCCGGAAGAGCCGAATTTGTCTTCTCCGTTGATGAACTCTACGGGGGCCGGCTTGCTTGCGGCGACAGCGGCGGCAACGGCCTCGCCGAGTCCGCCGGCGGCGTTATGCTCCTCTGCGACGACGGCACAGCCGGTCTTCTCCAGCGATGCGAGGAGTGCCGGAAGGTCGAGCGGCTTGACGGTCGCGACGTTCAGCACCTCTGCGCTTATCCCTTCGGTCTCAAGCAGTTCGGCGGCCTTGAGGGCCTCCCAAACGAGGTGTCCGCAGCAGGCGATGGTGACGTCCTTACCTTCGTTCAGCACGTATATCTTTCCGATTTCGAACGGTTCCTCCGGGTCGGTGAAATTGGGGACCGAGGGGCGTCCGAAGCGGAGGTACACGGGGCCGTCCCATTCGGCGGCGGCGATGGTGGCCTGCTTTGTCTGATTGTAGTCGCAGGGCACCACGACGGCCATTCCGGGAAGTGCGCGCATGAGGGCCATGTCTTCCATGGTC
>CAMHOI010000157.1 GCA_946186725.1 uncultured Clostridia bacterium | reverse complement strand
GCCACGCCGACTACGTCAAGAACATGATCACCGGCGCCGCGCAGATGGACGGCGCCATCCTGGTCATCGCCGCCACCGACGGCCCCATGGCCCAGACCAAGGAGCACCTGCTGCTGGCCCGTCAGGTCGGCGTGCCCTACATTGTCGTCTTCATGAACAAGGTCGACCAGGTCGACGATCCCGAGCTGCTTGAGCTGGTCGAGATGGAGATCCGCGAGACCCTCGACAAGTACGAGTTCCCCGGCGACGAAACCCCCATCATCAAGGGTTCCGCCCTGCAGGCCCTCGAGGCGTCCAACGACGTCAACGATCCCGCCTACAAGTGCATCCAGGAGCTGATGGACGCCGTCGACAGCTACATCCCCACGCCCGAGCGCAAGGCCGACCTGCCCTTCCTGATGCCCGTTGAGGACACCATGACCATCACCGGCCGCGGCACCGTCGCCACCGGTCGTGTCGAGCGCGGCCGTCTGAACGCCGGCGACGAGGTCGAGCTGCTCGGTCTGACCGAGGAGCGCCGCAAGGTCGTCGTCACCTCCATGGAGATGTTCCGCAAGACCCTCGATTACTGCGAGGCCGGCGACAACGTCGGCTGCCTCCTGCGCGGCGTGGCCCGTGACGAGATCGAGCGCGGTCAGGTTCTGGCCAAGCCCGGCTCCATCAACCCCCACACCAAGTTCCACGGCCAGGTCTACATCCTGACCAAGGAAGAGGGCGGCCGTCATACCCCCTTCTTCAATAACTATCGTCCTCAGTTCTATTTCCGTACCACCGACGTTACCGGCGTCATCACGCTGCCTGCCGGCACCGAGATGTGCATGCCCGGCGACAACGTCGAGATGGACGTTGAGCTGATCACCCCGATCGCCATTGAAGAGGGCCTGCGTTTCGCCATCCGTGAGGGCGGCCGTACCGTCGGTTCCGGCGTCGTTACCAAGATCAACGGCTAACTTCACCCAACAAAAATCCCGCTTCCGTCGGAAGCGGGATTTTTTATGCCGTCAAGTTTATTTCAGAAAAATGGCGTCCAGCGCGACTCTGTCCCATTCCTTCCAGCCGAAGAAATGGATTTCCCGATAGAGAGCAAACTCGTTGTCGCGGGACCACCAGTTGAAAAGGGTGTAGTTGCCGCCGCGATACTGCCAGTAGGCGTAGGGGATCCCGAGCTCACGGCACTGCTCCGCGATCCCGCGCAGATAGGCGGTCACGTCCTCCTTGGACGGGGAATCGAGGTTCATCCCGAATTCGTTGAGGACGACGGGGATCCCCGTGGTCCGCATGAACTGTTTGATGGCGCCGAAATCGTAGTAGGTCTTGGCGATCCCGCCTGCCTCGCTCAGGGTGATCTTCTGCCCTTCCGTGCCCGCCCAGCGGAGATCCTGGCCGGTGAAGCTGTAGGGCTCGTACTCGTGGATGGCGACGGCAAGATGCCCGTCGTCCATGGGCAGCTCCAGCGCGCCGAGCTTCCACGCCTTGTTCCCGTCGGCAGTGCAGCAGATGATGAGCCGCTCGGCGTTCTTGGAGCCCTTGCTGCGGATGGTTTGGATGAGGCGCGCCTGCAGCTCGTTGAGCTTTTGATCGGACAGATAGGGACGCGCCTTGCCGTTGTCGTACCAGGGCTCGTTGATGGGCTCGAAGATCAGCCGCGTATCGTAGTCCTTATACCGTTCGGCGACCTTGTCCCAGAGCGACACGCAGACGTCGCAGTCCTCCGGGTTGTCGCCGATGTTGAACCAGCCGTGGAAGTTGAGCATCACGTACAGTCCGGCGTCCAGCGCGTGGCGCACGGCGGTGTCCGCGATGCTCATGTATTCCTCGGTGGTATACTGGTCCTTGTCGTCCAGATAGGCGCGCCAGAAGTTGACGGCCAGCCGGATGTGGTCGAATCCCTGCGCCCGGATGTCCTTATAGGTGTCGGCGCTGGTCAGGGAGTCGAGATGGTAGGGCAAACGGTCGTAGTTGTCGGAAAAATCCTGCATCCCGTCCACGTTGACCCCGACCGAAAAGGGGAGCGTCGGCACGTGGGAGAGGGAAGCATCCCGCTGTACCGAAGCGGAGGAACCGCCGGAAGGAACGCCCGCGCAGGCGCCGGGCGACAGGAGCAAAGGCAGCGCAAGGATCATGCAGAGCACACGTTTCCGGAGAAAAGAAGCCATGTTCGATCCCTCTTTTCTATTTCTTTTCTTCTTTCGTCAACAGCTCCACCGTCGTGCGGTAGCAGGTCAGCGGATCGTTCAGAAATCGCTCCTTCACCTGTTCGGCCTGCGCCCGGTCGGGCACCCAAAGCCCGATCTCTATGAGCGTCAGCTTGCCGTCCAGCACCCGGCAGATCACGCGGCAGCCGCGCTCCTCGTCGCGAATCTCGACCTCGTTCTCCCGCTCGTTTTTCAGCCGCGTCAGCGCCAGTGTGGCGGCGCGCACGGCCTTCTCCCGCACGGAGTAGGGGAGGATGAATTCCCACTCGTCCACCGCCGTGCGCCCCTGCGGGGAGAGGATCAGCCGCCCTGCCTCGTCGACCGAAAGACTGCCCTTGTCCAGCAGCTCGTCGATGGCGCCGCTGACCTCAAAGAGGTTGGCCAGCCCCTCGTACTGGAGCAGCTCGGCGAGCAGACGCCGGTCGATGGGCTCGGGCAGGGCGCTCAGGACGTAGGCCACCAGCATGCGCACCTGCTGGGCGTTGTTGATACCGCCCGGCTCCACGCCGGCGACCAGGGCGTCGTATTCCATTTTTTCACCCTCTTCTCAAGAAAAAATAAGGGGTTGACAATTTTCGGGGCAGGGGGTATAATACCCTTTGTCGCACGCTGATATAGCTCAGTCGGTAGAGCGCATCCTTGGTAAGGATGAGGTCACCAGTTCGAATCT
>CAMHOI010000156.1 GCA_946186725.1 uncultured Clostridia bacterium | reverse complement strand
AGCAAATAGATCGCGTCCTCGTCCGTGACCTCGCCGTCCTTGTCCAGGTCGCCGGCCACTGACGGTGCCGGCTCGGGCTTAGGGCCGAACCAGTCGATGGGCAGCGTGGAGCCGGAGGATGTTCCGCCCGAGGAGGCGGGGACGCCGGACGTCGCGGACTGCGGCTCGAACCAGTCGATGGGCAGCGAGGTCTCCGCGCCGGCGGAAAAGACGCCGAGCGGGAGCGCCGCAAGGAGCAAGAGCAGGGTCAGGCCGAGAGAAAGAAAGCGTTTCATATCGTAGGGCCTCCTTCGTTGATTCTGAGTTGAGTGTAACATATCCCTGTGCAAAAAGCAACACAAAAAGACTTGACAAAAAGAGGCGGCGATGGTATCTTGAATTTGCGATTTTTTCGCAAATTGGGAGGGAGCTTCCTTGAAATACGACACCCATCAGCGCAGGCAGCTGCTCGAGCTTCTCCGTCTGCACAGGGACGAGGCCTTTTCCGCCGCGCGGCTCGCCGCTCTTATGGAGGAGCAGGGGGTCAGCCGCAGCGCGGTCTACCGCAACCTGGCGGCCCTGGAGGCGGAGGGAGAGGTCAAGCGGGTGGCCGTCGGCGGAAGCAGGAAAAGCTGCTACCGCTACGTCGGCGCCGCCGAGTGCCGGGACCATCTTCACCTTTCCTGCACCCGGTGCGGCGCCATATTCCACATGGATCACCCCGCCACCGATCGCCTGATCGACAGCGTCAAGGCGGGCTCCGGCTTCGTCGTGGACAGCGCGGCGACGGTGCTCGTGGGCGTGTGCGGCAACTGCCGCCGGGGAGGCGGCGCGTGAGGGGGAGCAGGGGCTTGTGCCTCTTGCTCGCGCTGACGTTGGTTGCGGCATTTTGCGCGGCGCCCGTTCTGCACGGGATGCAGCTCCGGCACGACTGCACGGGCGAGGACTGTCCCGTTTGCGGTCTGCTGTCTCTGTGTGAGAGAATGATGCGCTCGCTGTCGGTCCTGTCGGCCGTGGCGCTGGCCGGCGCGGCGGCAGCCCTTCCGGCTGCGTCCGTCGCTCCGGGCGGTCCGCGCGGACGGACGGGAACCACTCCGGCCCCGCGCGGCGTTTGTCTGCGAATTTGATCCTCCTGAGGAAGGACGGCAACCGAATACCAAAGGAGGAACCATGATGAAATTATTGAAACGGGCAGCGGCGCTCCTGCTGACGCTGCTTTTGGCCGCCGCGGCGGCGTCCTGCGGGGCGTCCCGGGAGAGCGGAGAGAAAACGATCCGGGTCGTGACGACCCTTTTTCCCCTTTACGACTGGGTCAAGGAGATCGCCGGCGACGACGATTGCGTGGCGGTGACCGCGCTCCTGGACAACGGCGTCGATCTGCACAGCTATCAGCCCACGGCGGACGATATCATAACCATTTCGACCTGCGACGTGTTCGTTTACGTCGGCGGCGAGTCCGACGAATGGGTGGACGACGTGCTGAAAAGCGCGGACAACCGGAAGATGACGGTCGTCGATCTGATGGACGTCCTCGGCGACCGGGTCAAGGCGGAGGAGCACGTCGAAGGGATGCAGAGCGAGGAGGAAGAGGCGGAGGAAGAGGAAGAGGAGGACGAGCACGTCTGGCTGTCTCTCAGGAACGCCGCGATCTGCTGCCGCGCCGTCGCCGACGCCCTGGGCGAGGTCGACGCGCAGCACAAGAGCGGCTACGACGCCAACGCCGACGCCTATATTGCCCGGCTGAACGCCCTTGACGCGCGCTACCGCGAGACGGTCGCCGCGGCCCCCGTCAAGACCCTGCTCTTCGCCGACCGCTTCCCCTTCCGCTATTTGGTAGAGGACTACGGACTTTCCTACTACGCGGCCTTCGCCGGCTGCTCGGCGGAGAGCGAGGCGAGCTTCGAGACGGTGGCCTTCCTGGCCGGCAAGGTCGACGAGCTGGGCCTGACCGCCATCCTGCAGATCGAGGGCGCGGACGGCAAGCTGGCCGAGACCGTCAAACAGCAGACCCGCGCCAAGGATCAGAAAATCCTGACCCTCGACTCCCTGCAATCGGTCACCGGAGACCGGGCGGCGGAAGGCGCGACCTATCTTTCGGTGATGGAAGACAATCTGGCCGTCCTTGCGGACGCGCTTAATTAGGAGGAAATGATGGCGCTGCTGACCTGCCGGGGGCTTTCCCTCGGCTACGACGGGAAGGAGATCCTGCGCGAGCTCAGCTTTGAGGTCAACGCGGGAGACTACCTTTGCATCGTCGGAGAGAACGGCTCGGGCAAGACCACCCTGATGCGGACCATCCTCGGCCTGCAGGCGCCCCTGAAGGGGCGGATCGAGACGGGGGAGGGCTTCCGCCTCAGCGAGATCGGCTATTTGCCCCAGCAGACGGTCGTCCAGCGCGACTTTCCCGCCTCGGTGTGGGAGATCGTGCTTTCGGGCAACCTCGGCCGCATGGGGGCGCGCCCCTTCTACGGCCGGGAGGAGAAGCGCCGCGCCCGCGAGGCCATCGAAAAGATGGAGCTGACCCCCCTGACCCGCCGGTGCTACCGGGAGCTGTCGGGCGGCCAGCAGCAGCGCGTCCTGCTGGCGCGGGCGCTGTGCGCGGCGCGGCGGGCCCTGCTGCTCGACGAGCCGGTCGCCGGGCTGGATCCCAGGGTGACGGCGGAGATGTACGAGGCGCTCGAGCGGCTCAACCGCGAGGAGGGCGTGGCCGTCATCATGATCTCCCACGACGTGGAGGCCGCCCTGCGCTACGCCGACCACATCCTTCACATCGGGGACGAGGTCTACTTCGGCACCCGGGAGGACTATCTCGCAAGCCCGCTCGCCGCCGGCTTTTTGAAGGGGGGCGAGGCGAAATGATCGAGCTCTGGAACAAGCTGGCGCTCTATCTGCAGTTTCCCTTC
>CAMHOI010000155.1 GCA_946186725.1 uncultured Clostridia bacterium | reverse complement strand
CATTGAGCGGGATCTGCCGCGCGTGGGTACCACGCCGGCACCCGACACGGAGGCCATCGCCGCGCTCCGGCCCGATCTGATCTTCACCACCACCGCCCTGTCGGAGAGCGACCGCAAGGCGCTGACCGCCTCGGGCGCGCTGGTCATCCCCGTGCCGGGGGCGACGCGGTACGCCGCCCTGCTGGATCAGTACACGCAGATCGCGCAGGCGGTCAGCGGCGCCATCACGGGGGCGCGCAACGCCTCGCGGACCCTGGACCGGCTGGACAGCCGACTGAAAGCCCTCCGCTCTGACAAGCGGGTAAAGGTGGTCGTCTATTACACGCCCTCCCTGCTCATTCCGACGGGCGGGTTGGCCAACGAGCTTCTGGCCTTTGCGGGAGCGATCAACGCCGCGCCCGGCGAGCGGGCGAGCGACGAGCAGGTTACTGCCTCGGGCGTGGAGGTCATCCTCTGTGCGGAGGAGAACGCCGCCGCGCTGCAGCAGCGCTTTCCCGACGTGCGGGTGCTTCCCTTTGACGTGACGGCTCTGGAGACCAGCGGTGAGCGCCTGGCGGCCGCTCTGGAGGGGCTGAAAGCGGCGCTGTGGGACGCGGATGAAAAAAATTAAAAAAAAGGGTTGCATTTTCGTTTCCGGTGTGGTATAGTATCACTTGTTCCGGCGAAAACCGGACAGTCGGTACCTATGGCTGTGAGGGTCCACCTGTTCCCATCCCGAACACAGAAGTTAAGCTCACACGCGCCGAAAATACTTGGGTGGTGACGCCCCGGGAAGATAGGTCGGCGCCGACACAAAAAAACAGTCGCTCCCAGCGGGGCGGCTGTTTTTTTGTGTATTGGGCCGGTCACGGATCGAGCGGAAGCGGCTCGCTGCTGACAGAGTGAGAGGAGATCGGCTCAGGATCGGATTCGGGTTCGGGTTCAGCCACGCTGCTGGCGGGCTGCATCACCTCGCGCACCCACTCGGCTCGGGGCGGTGTACCGGGCACCTTGAAAAACGTCTTCTCTTCGGTCGCGCTGCCCAATTCCACCTGTGCCGTAAGGTACACATAGTTCTCCACCGCAGGGCCCTTGTCGGCGGGATAGGCGGTCACATGGAACTCTGCGTAGAGTTTGCCGTCGCGCTGCGTCCACGCAACCCCCGCGGTTTTGATGCGATCCTCCAGCGATTTTTCAAGGATTTGCAGATGGTCTTTTGCAAGCCGCTTTTGGATTTGGGAAACAAGATCGGCACGGATGTCGTCAAGTTGCTCCTGAGGCATCCCCGTTTCAAAGTAGGCGGAGAATCCGGTATCTGCGCAGCGCCACTCACTCTCGGCGGAGTGAAACTCGCGTGCACATTGTACACCCAAGCCGCCCGGAAGACGGAACGCATAGGAAACGGTAAAACTGCCGTCCTGCGATGATCGGCCAAAGTTCACCCAAAGGTTTTCGGGCGGGATGCGGGCGTAATCGGGGAATTTCTCGCACAATTCCCGATAGTAGAAGTCGATGATCTCTTTCTCCTCGCTGTCGGCTCTGCCGAGGACGAGCGTATAGGACTCATTGGTAATGAATCGTGTCTGTGCAATGTTTGCATTGTCGATGAAAAACAGCTCGCTGCCGAAAATGAGCTCGACGGGGCGCGAGGAGTCGGAGCCGTAAACGTATTCCCCTCCTTTGGGGAGGACGGAGGAGGCGGTGGCGGCGCCCTCCGCGACGCCGACGGGGCGGAAGCGCCACAGGGCGGCAACCCCGACGGCGAGGACGAGGCAGACGGCCGCGGCGGAGGCCCCGGTGCGCAGGGCGGCGCGGCGCTTCTTTTGGATATTCTGATAGGCGTGGACGCGATCAAGGACGTCCCGCGTCATATCGTCACAGGTCTTCATCGGACAGTCCCTCCTTGATGAGTTCATCTTTGAGCAGGAGGCGGGCGCGGTAGAGCAGGGTCTCGACCGCGTGGGGCGAGCGCCTCATCACGCGGGCGATCTCGGCGGCGGAGAGTTCCTCAAAATAGCGCAGGTAGAGCGCCTGCCGGGGATCGGACGGCAGGGCGGCAAGGGCGCGGTGGAGAGCGACACGCTCCTCCTTTTGCAGAAAGGCGCGCTCGAAATCGGCCGCGTCGGCCGGATCGCCGCACTCCTCAAGGGAGAGGGCGGGGCGGCGGGCACGGCGGCGCAGCGCGTCGACCGCGAGGTGGCGCGCGATGGTGTACAGCCAGGTCTTGAAGGAGGCCGTCCCCTTGTCCCGGGGCTTTTTTGTGCCCAGGAGGACGAAGGTGTCCTCGGTCAGTTCCTCCGCCAGCGACAGGTCGCCGACGACGCTGTTGAGATAAAACGTGAGGCCGTCCTTGTACGCACGGATGAGATCGGCCAGGGCGCTCTCCTCGCCCTGCTCGCAGTACCGGCGGTAGGCGGCGGCTCCCTTGTCCTGCTGCATCGGATCCCTCCCCTGCTCATCCCTTACACGACGGGTGGGGACAAAAACTCACAAAAAGGTGTTATGTAAACCAAACGTGTCTGGCCAAGAGGGTGTGTTGCGAGGATCGAGTCCCGTTTTCCATACGAAGCGCGGGGGTCATTTTGGCGCGGCGGTGAGTCAAGAGTTTAGAGCTTACAGTTTACAGTTGAACAACGACAGGGCGTTGTTCACGGTCGCGTCCAGGATCGTGCGCAGGGAGACGCCCCGGATCTCGGCGGCACGGCGGGCCGTGTGCAGGATCATGGAGGAATCGCACCGCTGCCCGCGCAGGGGGACGGGCGCCATATAGGGGGCGTCGGTCTCCAGGACTATGCGGTCGAGCGGCACCACGGCGGGCAGCACTTCGGGCAGATGGCTTTTCCTGAACGTCGACACACCGCCAATGCCCAGCACAAAACGGGGGAACTGCAGCAGCTCCTGGGCTTCAATCTCATTG
>CAMHOI010000154.1 GCA_946186725.1 uncultured Clostridia bacterium | reverse complement strand
GCGGGAGCGGGAAGCGGCCGACAAGGAAAAGGCGTGCGAGGCGCTGAAGGCGGAATATGAGGAAAAGCTGCGCGCCGCCGAGCGGGATGCCGCCGAGCAGCGGCTGCAGGCCGAGCGGGAGAGCGCCAAGATCTCCGGCCGCTATATCAGCGAGGCCAAGGCCAAGGCCGACGCCATCGTCGCCGCCGCCGAGAAGGAGGCCGAGGGCATCAAGGCCCACGTCCTGGAGTCGGCCCAGACGGAGATCGGCGAGCTGGTCCTCTCCGCCACCCAGAAGCTGCTCGGCGAGGAAAACTCGCCCGAGCGGGACAGCGCCCTGTATGAGGATTTCCTCCGCGTGACCGGGCAGGACGCCGGAAAGGGCGAGAGCCATGAGTGAGAAGGTCACCAGCGTCGGCTTCGGCGCCGAGGAAGGCGCGCCCGACGAGCCGCTGACGGTTGAGATCGACTGCGTCAATCCGCCCGACGACAGCCAGCTGGCCAGGATCCGCGCCTTCATGGAGGAGCGGTATCCGGGCCGGACGCTCTCCCTTGTGGTCAAGAAGGATCCCGCCGTCGTGGCCGGCTTCAAGATCTTCGTGGGCGATGATAACTACGACTGGAGCGCCCTGGGGCGCATCCGCCAGCTTCGCCGTTCCTTCCAGTCGCTGCAGAAGGTCGGCGACCCCGAAAAGATCATCTCCCTGCTGCGGGAGGACATCGGCGCCTTTGCCCTCAACGCCGGCTATCAGCGGGTGGGCTTCGTCACCGAGGTCGGCGACGGCATCGCCCGCATCCGCGGCCTCCACGAGGTGGAATACGGCGAGATCGTCCTTTTTGAGTGCGGCATCAAGGGCATGGTGCAGGACGTGCGCGCCGACGGCTCGACGGGCGTCGTCCTCTTCGGAGAGGACAGAGAGATCGTCGAGGGTATGAAGGTGCTGCGCACCAAGCGCAGCGCCGGCATCCCCATCTCCAACCGGCTGCTCGGCCGCACCATTGATCCCCTCGGCCGCCCCCTGGACGGCAAGGGCGAGATCCAGGCCAAGGAGTACTTCCCCATCGAGCGGCCCGCTCCCGGCATCATCGACCGGCAGAGCGTGTCCACCCCGCTGGAGACGGGCATCCTGGCCATCGACTCCATGTTCCCCATCGGGCGGGGCCAGCGCGAGCTCATCATCGGCGACCGCGAAACGGGCAAGACCACCATCGCCCTTGACACCATCCTCAACCAGAAGGGCAAAAACGTCGTGTGCGTCTACGTCGCCATCGGCCAGCGCGCCGGCGCCGTCGCCCGCGTCATACAAACGCTGGAGAAGGAGGGCGCCCTCGACTACACCGTCGTGGTCTCCTCCACCGCGAGCGATCCCGCCCCCCTGCAATATATCGCTCCCTACGCCGGATGCGCGGTGGCGGAGTATTTCATGGTCCGCGGGCGGGACACCCTGATCGTTTACGACGACCTCTCCCGCCACGCCGTCGCCTACCGCACCCTCTGCCTGCTGCTCGAGCGCTCGCCCGGGCGCGAGGCCTACCCCGGCGACGTGTTCTATCTCCACTCCCGCCTGCTGGAGCGCTCCGCCAAGCTCTCCGACGCGCTGGGCGGGGGCAGCATGACCGCCCTGCCCATCGTGGAGACCCAGGCGGGAGACGTTTCCGCCTATATCCCGACCAACGTCATCTCCATCACCGACGGGCAGATCTTTCTGGAGAGCGAATTGTTCTTCGCGGGACAGCGGCCGGCGGTCAACATCGGCCTCTCCGTCTCCCGCGTGGGCGGCGCCGCCCAGTTCGACGTCATGAAGAGATCGGTCGGCACCGTCCGGCTGGATCTGGCCCAATACCGCGAGATGAAGGTCTTTACCCAGTTCGGCGGCGAGCTGGACGAGCAGACCCGGCGCCAGCTTCGCCACGGCGCCGCCCTCACGGCGCTGCTCAAGCAGGACAAGAACTCGCCCCTCTCCCTCCACGAGCAGGTCATCACCCTTCTGTGCGCCGACGCGGGGGTGTTCACCGACGTCCCCCTGCCGCAGATCAAGGGGTATCAGACCGATCTTCTGGCCTATTTTGAGAACCGCTTCCCCGCCCTGTGCGTGCGCATCGACCACCAGCGGATCTACACCGACGAGCTCCGGCAGGAGATCGTCGACGCCGCGCGGTCCTTCGCCGGGCGGTAACGCCCCGATCCAAAGAAAGGAGGAAATGCCGTGTCCGACCTCGCCGCCCTTCAGGCGCGAATCGAAAGCGTGACCGAGACAAAGAAGGTCACCGACGCCATGAACCGCATCTCCTCCGTCAAGATGACCCGCGCCAAGCGGGAGGTGGAGAACGCCGCCCCCTACTTTCACGCCATCAAGGAGGAGATCGGCGCCCTCTTCCGCCACATCCCCGAGACGCAGAACCGCTATTTCAAGACGCCGCCGCCCGACGCGAGCGGGCATTGGAAGCACGGCATCCTGCTGGTCACCTCGGACAAGGGGCTGGCCGGCGCCTACAACAAGACCGCCATCGGCGTGTGCGAGGGCTACCTCGCCCGCCATCCGGAGACCGTCCTCTTCATCGTCGGGGAGTTCGGGCGGCAGTATTTCGCCTCCCGGGGCGTCCCCTTCGTGACCTCCTTCCGCTACTCGGCCCAGCAGCCGACGGTGTGGAAGGCCAGACAGATCTGCGCCGACCTGCTGGAATACTACGATTCCGGCCGGGTGGACGAGATCAACATCATCTACACCGACTACCGCGGCGCCCGCGCCAGCCAGTGCAAGCGCAACGTCCTGCTCCCTCTGGAGCGGAGCCGCTTCGCCACCGGCGACGCCCTCGACGCCCGCGCCGACGAGGAGGACAAGAGGGTCTTCTTCCCCGACCCGGACGCCGTGCTCATGGGGGTCATACCCAGCTACCTGACCGGCTTCATCTACGGTTTTGATCCCTTTATCCGCCC
>CAMHOI010000153.1 GCA_946186725.1 uncultured Clostridia bacterium | reverse complement strand
AACGGATCTACGGAGAGAGCGAGCAGCCGCAGGAGCCACACAATACGCTTGCGCTGGAGGGGACTCTGATGGACATCGTGCGCCGGGGCGACACCGCCGCGCTGAAGAGCTGGCTGGCCTCCGCGCCAGCCGTCCACGGCGGCACCATCGCTGGGGACCAACTCCGGCAGCTGCGCAACCTTTTTATTGTCACAGCCACGCTCTCTTTCCGCGCCGCGATCCGCGGCGGGATGAAGGAGAACGACCCCTTCGCCCTGTCCGACGGCTATATTCGGCGGGTGGAGCTGCTGACGTGCACCGCGAAGATCATGAACCTGCAGTACAACATGCTGCTGGAGTATACCGAGCAGGTGGAAAAGCTCCATCGCGGCCGGCACCCGACGAAGCTTGCCACCGATGTGGCCAACTATGTGCGCCATCATCTTTCCGAGGCCATCACGGTGGAGGATATGGCGGCGGAGTTCTACATGAGCCTGCCTTATCTCTCCGCCCGGTTTCGTCAGGAAACCGGCGAAACACTGACGGACTATGTTCTCGATGAAAAAACGGAGGAAGCCAAACGCCTCCTCCGCTATTCCGATAAATCTGCCTCCGCCATCGGGGCCTACTTAGGCTTTTCTTCCACCGCCCACTTTTCCCGCGTGTTCAAAAAGTTCACCGGCCTCACGCCCCGGGAGTACCGGGAAAAGCACGCGTGAGCGGCGTTCAGTTGGGCTGAAATAGAAATACAGCCACGCAGGCCCTATTGCACAGGCGTCCGGAAACCGTTGAAAAAGCAACGATTCCCGGACGCCTGATTGCGTAGAATTCTGCTTGAGCTTCTCTTGCCGACCGCTCTTTGCAGAAAGTTTTCAGCACCGGAGTGTTCGATCACAAGCCAAAATACCGCTCGGCGTTTTTGACGCAGACGCCCCCGACGATCGTACGCAGGGCCTTGTCGTCGTTCGGGTACTCGCCGTTTTCGACCCAGCAGCCGATCAGCTCGCAGAGGATGCGGCGGAAATACTCGTGCCGGGCGTAGCTGAGGAAGCTGCGGGAATCCGTAAGCATCCCGACAAAGCCCGCGAGATATCCGTCGGCTGCCAGCGTCGTAAGTTGCTCGATCATACCGGCCTTGTGGTCGTTGAACCACCACGCACTGCCGTGCTGCAGCTTGCTGACGGCCTCCCCGGTCTGGAAGGCGCCCATTACGGTCACCAGCGCCGCGTTGTCGTTGGGGTTGAGGGAGTACAGGATCGTCTTGGGCAGCTCGCCAGTGTCGTCCAGCGCGCCGAGAAAGGCTGCCAGCTCCTTGATGGAGGGCGCATCGCCGATGGAGTCGACGCCCGCGTCGGGCCCCAGCGCACGGAAGACGCGGCGGGAGTTGTCGCGGATGACGCCGAAGTGCAGCTGCATCACCACGCCCAGTCGGTGGTATTCTCTCCCCAGCTCCAGCAGCAGCGCGGTCTTGAACTGTTTTTCTTCCGACGCAGTCGGCAGCACGCCCGCGCGGCGCTTTTGGAAGATGGCCTCGACCTCGTCCGCCGTCGCCGGGGCGTAGGGCACGGCCTCCATGCCGTGGTCAGAGACCCGGCAGCCGAACGACACAAAGAAGGCAAGACGCCGTTTCAAGACCTCAACCAACTGCGAAAAACTCCCGATCTCGCCGAGCCGTTTCAGGTAGTCCAAATAGTCCGCCTTCTCGATCCCCATGGCCTTGTCGGGCCGGTAGGAGGGCAGCACCTTCACGCCGAAGCTTTCGTCTTCAGCGATCTTTTTATGCCATTCCAGCGAATCCGCCGGGTCGTCGGTGGTGCAGAGGGCTTTCACGTTGGAACCCTCGATCAGCTTCCGCGCGGACAGGACCTTGAGCTTCTCGTTGCAGAGCTGCCAGACCTCCTCCGCGGTGTCGCCGTTGAGGATGCCGTCATAGCCGAAATAGTTACGCAGCTCCAGATGGCTCCAGTGGTACAGCGGGTTGCCGACGGCAAGGCCGATCGTCTCAGCCCATTTCTGAAACTTCTCTCGGTCGCTCGCGTCGCCGGTGATGAACTTTTCCTCCACGCCGGCCGAGCGCATCAGCCGCCACTTATAATGATCCCCGCCCAGCCAGACCTGCGTGATATTCTCAAATTGCCGATCCTCATAGATCTCCTGGGGATTTAGATGGCAGTGGTAGTCGATGATGGGGAGATCCTCGGCAATCTCGTGATACAGGTGCTTGGCCATCTCCGTAGACAGCAGAAAGTCCTTGTCCATAAAGGCCTTCATCAGCGCTTTACCCTTGCGCCCGCGCCGCCCATGACGGCTTCGACCTCATTCACAGAAGCCATGGAGGTGTCACCGGGGGTGGTCATCGCCAGCGCCCCGTGCGCCGCGCCGTAGTTGACCGCTTTTTCCGGATCGCCGGTGGTCATCAAGCCATAGACCAGGCCGGAAGCAAAGGAGTCGCCGCCTCCCACGCGGTCCATGATCTCAAGACCGTTGTATTCTTTGGACTGGAAGATTTCGCCGTCCGCCCAGCAGATGGCCTTCCAATCGTTGACCGTGGCGGTCTTCACGGTGCGCAGCGTCGTCGCAACGACCTTGAAGTTGGGATAGGTCTCGGCGGCCCTGCCAATCATCTTCTTGTACCCGTCGATATTCAGCTCCTTGAGATTTTCGTCATTCCCCTCGATCTCAAAGCCGAGGCAGGCGGTGAAGTCCTCTTCGTTGCCGATCATCACGTCGACATACTTCGCAACCTCGCGGTTGACCTCGCGCGCCTTCTTGAGACCGCCGATGGCGCTCCACATGGAGGGGCGGTAGTTGAGGTCATACGATACGACGGTGCCGTACTTCTTCGCGGCCTTGCAGGCGGCGATGACCGTCTCGCAGCTCTGCTCGCTGAGCGCCGCGTAGATGCCGCCGGTGTGCAACCAGCGCACGCCCAGCTTGCCGAAGATATACT
>CAMHOI010000152.1 GCA_946186725.1 uncultured Clostridia bacterium | reverse complement strand
TGATCGTCGTACTCATGGAAGTGCTTGCGGAGCGGCGTTCCGTTGCCGTTGAAGGTCTCCGCCAGGGTCTCGCGGCCCTGCGCATCGTAGGAATAGAGCGTCAGCAGATGGCCCTCGCCGTCCGTGATCGCGCGGATGCGGTCGGAGTTGCCCTCGTACTCAAAGTTCAGGATCTCGTCGTAAGTGCCGTAATGGATGATCTGTCTGACCACGCGGCCGAGCGCGTCCCTCACCTCGTCGGTCGGCATTTCGCCGTCCCCGTCGCCGATTCGGTTGCCGTTCTCGTCGTACTCATAGATGAACCGGCTTCCTTCATCGTCGTAGCGGATGATCATGTTGCCCTTGGCGTCGAAGATGTGGTTTTCCCACTTTGAGCCGTCGAGCGAGGTGACGCGGGTGTTGCTGCCGTTTTCGTCATAGGTGAAGACATAGCCGGTCATGGTGCCGTCCGGCTTCTTCATGATGTCGCTCTTGAGCAGCGAGATCTGATCCGCAGGCTCCGAGGTGGGCTGCGTCGTCGGCTGCGTTGTCGGCTGGATCGTCGGCTCGACCGTCGGCTGGACGGGGTCCATCGGCTTTACGAGCGCGCGATAGAGGAAGGTGACGATCTGCGCGCGGGTGCAGGGCTGCTCCGGGCTGAAATGCGTCGCGTCCGTGCCGTTCGTGACGCCGTTTTCATACGCCCAGAGGATGGGCTTGAAGGAATAGTACGTCGGGTCCTTCACATCGGCGAAGGGCGAAGCGGCGCTTTTGGGCGCGGGGCTTCCCTTGGCGCGCCAGAGGAACGTGGCCACCTGCTCGCGCGTGCAGGGCAGCGTCGGGCTGAAATGCGTCGCGTCCGTGCCGGTAGTGATCTTCTCGCGGGAGGCCCAGACGGCGGAATTGTAGAAATAATCCGTGGTCAGAACGTCCACAAAGGGGTTCGTGATGAACATCTTCTCCGCGCCGAAGGCACGCCACAGGAACGTGACGACCTGATCGCGCGTGCAGGTCTGATTCGGGCTGAAGGTGCTGTCCGTCGTGCCCTTGGTGATGACCGGGTTGTGCTTGAGCGCCCAGTCCACGGCCTCAAGATAATACGCGCCGGGCTCCAGATCGGTGAAGTTCGCGCCGGAGACGCCAAACGGCAGCAAGGCGAGCACCATGCACAGCGTCAGCAGCGCTGCGATCCATTTCTTTTTCATGCTGTTCTCCTTTCGGTTGTGGTTGTTACGGCTCTATCATACCAGATATCCGGTAATATGTAAACCACTTCCATCAGAAAAAGGGCGGCTTTCGCCGCCCTTTTTGCCCTGAGAGAGTCCTCAGAAGTCGCTGTAGTCAAAGGTTTTGACCGTCCAATCCCCGGACGCATCCTCCGCTTCATAGTACAGTGTCCGGTTCTCGTGGTCGAGCGAGTAGAAATAGCCGTTCCACAGCTCGGCAAAGGTCTCGTCGTCCGCTCGATAGTTCGGGAAAGGATGATCCTGCGTATAGCTCGAGACATAGCGGAACCGATCCTTGGAATAGCCGCCCTGCGCATAGCGCTGCGCGTCGGTCATCAGGAAATAGTCGAGCTTGCCGTTCATCTCAAGCACCCAGGTGGGATCGATGTGATAGTCATGCCCGTTCAGCCGGATATAGCTCCACTGATGGTGCTCGCCGTCTGTTTCGCTGACGCCGCCGACCACGTCGGCTTCCGCGCCGGTCTGCATCAGCAGATAGGAGTAGGCGACGGAGATCTCCTGGCAGATGCCCGTCTTCTCGGTGAGCATGCGGTAGCTGGCGAGGTAATACGCCTTGCCCTGCTCGTTGTCTTCATATGCGTCCCAGTCATAGGTGTAGTGCGAGTCAAAATAGTTGTACAGCCCCAGCGCGTTTTCAAAATCGGAGTACTCCGGCTTTGCGGCCTCGTTGAGGATCTCCTCCACCATCCTGGAAAAGTCCGCGACCTCCGCCATCAGCTGCTCATACGGGACGTCATACATGAAGCGGGCGACGCCGTTTTTCACGGGATGATCCGGATCCACCGCCCAGATATGACCCTTCAGCGGCGGGAAACACTTGTCCGGGAACTGACCGGTCACCCAGTTGAAGGTGTGGTCGTCCGGGCAGGCAACCTCGGTTTTCCCGGAGAGGACCGCGTCGACCAGATTGTACCACGTCACGACCATCTGCTCGCCGAACACATCGGTGAGATACTTTGAGGCGACCTTGGGCTGGAAATGGAACTTGCCGTCCGTCTCCACCGGGGGCAGCGGATTTGCCAGCGCGCGATAGAGGAACGTAACAATCTGGCCGCGGGTGCAGGGCGCCGTCCGGCCGAAGGTGTTCTTCGTCTGGCCGTTGGTCACGCCGTTTTCATATGCCCAGAGAATAGGCGTGAAGGAATAGTGCTCCTTGTCCAGCACGTCCGCAAAGGGCGAGACCTGAAGCTGATACGAGCTCTTTCCGGACGCGCGCCAGAGGAACGTTGCCACCTGCTCGCGCGTGCAGGCGCTGTCGGGGCCGAAATGCGTCTTGTCCACGCCGTTGGTGATCTCGTTTTCCACCGCCCAGAGCACCGCGTCATAGAAATAGTCCGTGGTCTTGACGTCCGCGAAGGGGTTTTCCCCCGTCATCTTCTCCGCGCCGAAGGCGCGCCAGAGGAAGGTGACGACCTCGCAGCGCTTACAGGTGTTATCCGGGCTGAAGAGGCCGTTGCCGGTGCCGTTCGTAATCTGCGGATCGTGGTTCACGGCCCAGTCGACGGCGTCATAATAGTACGCGCCGGACTTCACATCCTGAAAGCTTGCGGCGGACGCGCCGAACGGCAGCAGCGTCAGGATCGCGCACAGCGTCAGCAGGATCGCCAGCATTCTTTTCTTCATAGGGAATCTCCTTTCTTTCCTTGGCTGTGTCATCATTTTACCAAATGATCAACAATCTGTAAATCAACTGATTTGACAGAAGTGTATGAAAACGT
>CAMHOI010000151.1 GCA_946186725.1 uncultured Clostridia bacterium | reverse complement strand
GAGGATACCTATGGCGAAGATCTACCGCTCTCTGGAGGAGCTGATCGGCAACACGCCGCTGTTGGAGCTCGCCCGCCTGCGGGCGGCGCTGGGATTCCACGCCCGCCTGCTCGCCAAGCTGGAGCGTTTCAATCCCGCCGGCAGCGTCAAGGACCGTGTCGCTCTCGCCATGATCGAGAGCGCCGAGCGGGAGGGGAGACTTCGCCCCGGCGGCGCCGTCATCGAGCCCACCTCGGGCAACACAGGCATCGGCCTGGCAGCCGTGGCCGCCGCGCGCGGCTATCGCGTCATCCTCGTCATGCCCGATACCATGTCCGTCGAGCGCCGCCGCCTGGCCGCCGCTTACGGCGCCGAACTGGTTCTCACCGATGGCGCCGCGGGGATGCGCGGCGCCATCGAAAAAGCCGATCAGCTGGCCGCCTCGCTGCCCGGCTCCCTCGTCGCCGGCCAATTCGTCAACCCCGCCAACCCCGCCGCCCATGAGGCGACCACCGGCCCCGAGATCTGGCGGGACACTTCCGGCGAGGTCGACGTTTTCGTCGCCGGCGTCGGCACGGGCGGCACCCTGACCGGGACGGCCCGTTATCTCAAAAAACAGAATCCCGCTCTGCGTGCTGTCGCCGTTGAGCCGAGCGGCTCGCCCGTCCTGTCGGGCGGCCGTCCCGGCCCGCACGGATTGCAGGGCATCGGCGCCGGCTTTGTGCCCGAGGTGCTGGACCCCGCTCTCATCGACGAGATCCTGCCCGTCACCGACGAGGCCGCTTATGAGGCCGCACGCCTGCTCGCCAAACGGGAAGGGGTGCTTGCGGGGATCTCCTCGGGCGCCGCGTTGAGTGCGGCCGTCGCCGTCGCCCGCCGCCCCGACATGGCTGGCAAAACGGTGGTCGTTCTTCTGCCCGACACGGGGGAGAGATACCTTTCCACCCCGCTGTTTGCCGAGTAAAGGAGGACGCGCCGTGACCGAGCATACCCTGCGCCGCACCGAGCGATTCTGTGACAATTACAGCCAGATGCGCCGCCGCTTCCGCTGGGAGTACCATCTCCTCCACGCCCTGGTCGCCTACTGTGCCGCCGAGAGGGAGCGCGACCTCGATTTCGACGCGCTTGACGACGCTCTGGCTCTCATCCGCCGCAGTACCGGCCCTTTCTCGAGTTTTCGCAGCGCCGTGCGGCTCATTTACGCGGGCGCGCTCTCCTTTGAGGCCGACCCCGCCTCCGCCTTTGACAAAGTAGAGGAGGCCTACGCCGCCCTCAAAAAAGCGTTTTCCCCCTCCGGTTATCTGCCTCTGGCCGCCTTTGCCATGGAGAGGGAATCGCACGAAGCCGGCTTTGAGAGCGTCGCCCGTCTCTCCCGTGAGGTTCTGGACGCCATGAAGAAGGATCATCCCTTCCTCACCGGACCGGAGGACATCCCCTTCGCCGTGCTGGCCGCCTGCCGCGGCAGAAGCGCCTCCGTTTTCTCTGCGGGGGTCGAGAGCGCGTGGACCGTTCTGTCGCCCGCTCTGGGCCGTTCCAACGCCGTGCAGACGGTCTGTCATTGCCTTGCGCTGGCGGGCGATCCCGTCGAGGGAGCCGAAACGCTCCTGCGTCTCTGGCGCGACCTGAAGGCGAAAAAGCACCCCTTCGGCCGCGACGTCGAGCTGATCGGTCTGGCCGCCCTGGCCCTGACAGACGGGCCGGACGCTGATCCCGTCATCGAGATCGACGAGTGGCTCCGCCGCCGGCCCGGTTTCGGCAACTGGACGCTCGGCGCCCGTGTGCGGAGGATGTACGCCGCTTTGTTGGCTGCTTTGCCCGCCCCATCCGAGCGGGAAGGGGAGCACGCCTTCACCGTCACTCTCACGCTCGCCGCCGCGACCGTCTTCATGATCACCCGGCAGCAGGCCGCCGCGGCAGCCGTCGCCGCATCCACTTGATAAGGAGGATACCTATGAACATCTGCGTTTACGGGGCGTCCAGCCCCGACATCGCGCCCGCCTTCATCCGGGCGGGCGAAGACCTCGGCCGCGCCATGGCCCGCCGGGGCCACGCCCTCGTTTTCGGCGCCGGCGCCAGCGGGCTGATGGGCGCCGTCGCGCGCGGCGTGACCGCGGGCGGCGGGAAGGTGGTGGGGATCGTTCCCTCCTTCTTCAACGTCGACGGCATCCTCTACGAGCGCTGTGACGAGCTCATCCGCACCGAGACCATGCGCGAGCGCAAGGCGCTCATGGAGGCCCGCTCGGACGCCTTCATCATGACGCCGGGCGGCATCGGCACCTTCGAGGAGTTCTTCGAGATCCTCACCCTCAAGCAGCTCGCCCGCCACAGCAAGGCCATCGCCGTGCTCAACACCGACGGCTACTTCGATCCCATGATCGCCATGATGGAGCGCGCCATCGCCGACGGCTTTGTCAGCGACACGGTGAAGGAGCTGTATTTTGTCTGCGACAGCGTGGACGGCGTGCTGGAGCATCTCGAGAATTACCGGCCCGTCACCGGCTCCCCCTCGGTCTACAAGAAAGGGCTGGACGATGGAGCAAAGTAAGATCGACCGCATCAATTTCCTCGCGCGCAAGTCCCGCGCCGAGGGTCTGACCGAGGCCGAACGCGCCGAGCAGGCCGCCCTGCGGCAGGAGTACGTCGCCGCCTTTCGCGCCTCGCTGACCGCGCAGCTGGACCACACCTGGCTCCTGAGACCCGACGGCACCAAAGAGAAGCTCACTCCCAAAAAGTAGCAAAACCCCCGACCGAGCGGTCGGGGGTTTTCGGTTGCACGCATTATTGCTTTCTTCGGTCGTACTCCCGCTGACGGTAGTACTCGGCCTTGTCGGCGTACATATTCTGGTCGGCATGGTGCGCCAGCTCGCGGACGGATTCGTTCTCCTTGCGCACGGCGTAGCCGGCCGCCACCGAGAGCCCGTTGCGGTGGACCTCCTCGCGCACCCGGGTGACGATCTTTTCCACGTCTT
>CAMHOI010000150.1 GCA_946186725.1 uncultured Clostridia bacterium | reverse complement strand
CCTCCGTAAAGCGGCGGTGCAGGGCCTCCATGGCCAGCCAGATCAGCAGTCCGGCGGGCGCCGCGACCGAGACGGCGCGGCCCAGCACGTAGAGGGTGCGGTCCAGCACCGAGCGCACGAGCACCTTCAGGAATTGGGGGCGGCGGAAGGGAGGCAGCTCCAAAGCAAACGAGGAGGGAGCGCCCTTGAGCAGGGTGGCGGAGAGGAGACGGGAGACGAGCAGAGTCATGCCCACGCCCAGCAGGATGAGCCCCGTCAGCATGGCGGCCGTCGTCACCGAGCCCGGGGCGGAGGCGGCGAAAAAGGCGGCGATAAGGGTGATCATCATGGGAAAACGGCCGTTGCAGGGAACGAAGGCATTGGTCAGAAGGGCGATCCTTCTCTCCCGCGGCGAGTCGATGATGCGGCAGCCCGTCACGCCCACGGCGTTGCAGCCGAAGCCCATGCACATGGTCAGGGCCTGCTTGCCGCAGGCATGACAGCGGCGAAAAGCGCCGTCAAGATTGAAGGCGACGCGGGGAAGATAGCCCGCGTCCTCCAGCAAAGTGAACAGAGGAAAGAAGATGGCCATGGGCGGGAGCATCACCGACGTGACCCAGGCCAGCACCCGCCAGACGCCGTCGACCAGGGCGCTTTTCAGCCAGTCGGGAGCGTGAAGGAAGGCGAGCCCCTCGCGCAGACGGTCGCCCAGCCAAAACAGCCCGTGGGAGAGCCATTCGGAGGGGGCGTTGGCGCCGCTGACGGTCAGCCAGAGCACGCCCAGCAGCGCCAGGAGCATAAAAGCGACTCCCGTGATCCGCCCGGTCAGCAGACGATCCCATTTGCTCTCTCCGTCCGGACGGCGGCCGGTATGTTTCACGCAATCGGCGGCGACGGCGCTCGCCTGCTCCAGGAGAGCGCCGACGATGGCGTCGTCAAGTCGGTCGCCGGTCAGACCCCGGGCTTCCAGCAGAGCCAGGGCGGAAGCGAGGGCTTCTTTGGTTTGATCGGACGCGAGGGAGAGAAAACGCTCGTTGCCCTCCAGCAGGCGGAGAGCCGTGAAGCGGGCGGGCAGTCGGCCCCCTCGCAGGGTGGGCTCCAGCAGTGCGAGCGCCTGCTCGATCGGTTCGGGATAGGGCACGCGGTATGGGGGCGGCGGCGGCGAGGGCGGGGGCGTAAGGGCGTCCATCAACGCCTCCAGTCCCCTGCCCCGGCGCGCTTCAGTCGGGATGACGGGGACGCCCAGCCGCTCGGACAGCCGCTCGGCATCCACTTCGATCCCGCGGCGGCGGGCTTCGTCCATCAAGTTGACGCACACGGCGGCGCAGCGGGTGATCTCCAGGGTCTGCAGGACGAGGTTGAGGTTGCGCTCCAGACAGGTTGCGTCGCAGACCACGATGACGGCGTCGGCGCCTCCGAAGCAAAGGAAGTCGCGGGCGACCTCTTCCTCCCGGGAGCGGGCGGCGAGCGAGTATGTACCGGGAAGATCCACCAGGGTCACGTCGGGTCTGAGACGGCAACGGCCCGACGCCGAGGCGACGGTTTTGCCCGTCCAGTTGCCGGTGTGCTGTCTGAGCCCGGTCAGCGCGTTGAACACCGTCGATTTGCCCACGTTGGGGTTGCCCGCCAGGGCGATCACCCGATCCTTCATTCTCCATGACTCCCTTCCACGATCTCAGCCGTCAGCAGACCGGCGTCCTCCTGTCGCAGAGCGATGACCGCGCCCCGCACCAGAAGGGCGACGGGCCCGCCCCACATCCCGCGGTTGACGCAGGTAACACTCGCGCCCGGCGCCAGGCCGACGTCCTGCAGGCGCCGGCGCATGGCGCCCGAGACCCCGACGGAAAGCACACGGGCCGTCTGCCCGCAGCGCAGCTCCCAAAGCGTAGTCGGCACGGGGGATCCCCTCCTCTTTCGGTTTCTTCCCCCATTCTATTCCGGACTCTTGCCATTTGCGACGCGAAGGTATATAATAGAGCAAGTACCATCTTGATAAAAGGAAGGGTATCATGAAGATCATTCTTGCCGGCTGCGGAAAAGTCGGTCTTTCCATCGCCGAACAGCTCGTCAGCGAAAAGCACGACATCATCATCATTGACCGCAATCCCCGCATCGCAGACACGGTGGGGAACGATCTGGACGTCTTCTGCATCACCGGGGACGCCGCCTCCCGGGACGTCCTCCAAGAGGCAAACGCCGCCGAGGCCGATCTGCTCATCGCCGTGACCGAGTCGGATGAGGTCAACCTGCTCATCTGCCTGATCGCCAAGAAGCTGGGCGTGACCAACACCATCGCCCGCGTGCGCAACCCCGTCTATGTGAACGACATCTCCCTCATTAAGGAGGACATGGGGCTGAGCATGTTCATCAACCCCGAAATGAGCGCCGCGCGTGAGATCTCCCGCATCCTGCGCTGTCCCGCCGCGACCAGGGTGGAGACCTTCGTCAAGGGCCGCGTGGAGCTGTTCACCTGCATGGTGCCCGAGGGGAGCGTGCTGGACGGCCTGCCTGTCAAGGACGTGCACAACGAGGTCAAGTGCCGGGTGCTCCTGTGCGGCGTGCGCCGGGGAGACGAGGTGTTTATCCCGTCGGGCGCCTTCGTACTGCAGGCGGGGGATACCATCACCTTCGTGACCCACTACCGGGATTCCAACACCTTCTTCAAGCGCATCGGCGCGAATACCTCTCCCATCAAGAACGTCATCATCAACGGGGGCGGGCGCCTGACGTACTACCTGGCCCGCATCATCCTGGACACGGGGATGTCGGTCAAGATCATCGAATCCAACCGCGACCGCTGTGTCCTGCTGGATGAACTGCTGCCGGACGCCACCGTCATCAACGGCGACGCGACCGACACCATTCTCCTCTCCGAGGAAGGGCTGGCCGACGCCGACGCCGTGGTCAACCTGACGGGCATCGACGAACAGAACGCCCTGCTCTCCCAGTACGTTTCCGAGAAGTACCCCAACTGCAAGGTGGTCACCAAGGTCAAGCACAGCGACTTTGAAGAGATGTTCCAGCACATGAAGGTGGGCAGTCTGATCAACCCCAAACACCTGACCGCCGACTCCATCATCC
>CAMHOI010000149.1 GCA_946186725.1 uncultured Clostridia bacterium | reverse complement strand
CACCGGCATCCGCTACGTGGACGGCGAGGGCAAGCGCTACATGGGCTGGCCGGTCGTCATCCGTGCCGTCAACACGGTGGACGCCGTCACCGCCACCGTCCCGGAGATTCCCTTCGCCGTGCTGTGCCGGATGCGGGATCAGATCGTCAAGATCCCCGGCGTCAACCGCGTCCTCTGGGACATCAGCGAGAAACCCGTCGCCACCATCGAGTGGGAGTGAGCCGCGCAGAGCGCCGGTTCGGGTAACGCCGTGCGCGCCCGACGCGGGCTGTCGATCGGGAATTCTATCATGTAGGAGGTAACAACCATGGCAACTTACAAGCGCCAACTCTGGACCAGCGGCTACGCTTACCGCGTGCGCTGCCCGTACTGCGCCACCGTGACCGAGTACAGGGACAATCAGCTTGGCTACCGTTCCTGGTATCCTAACGGCTTCGTTTACTGCTCCCGCTGCCGCAAGCCCTTGCGCCACAACGAGTTCTTCGCCGTCAAGCCCGACGGCACCGCCGTCTATTCCACTCAGGTGGAGGCCGATCTTGCCCTGCAGAACGGCTATCTGAACGCCGTCGGCGCCCCCGCGCCCGCCGCCGCCCCGGGCCGCGAGCCGCCCAAGCCCGTGACCCCCGCGCCCTCCGGCCCGGAAGAAGGGATCGCCTACTGCACCAAATGCGGCCGCAGGTACACCCTCGGCGAGGATCACTACTGCGCCTCCTGCGGCAACAAGCTTGACTGATCGCCGGCTCCCGCCACGTCAAAAAAAAGAACGGCTCTCGCCGTTCTTTTTTATTGCCCGAGCGCTGCGGCCAGAAGCCCCTGCGCGTCAGGCGGCACGCCCTCGTCCCACTCCCACGCCAGATCGGCGAAGCGGCGGTAAAGGGGCTCCCGCTCGGCGTAGAGCGCCGCGGCCCCTCTCGACTGCGAAAGGGGACGGCCCGCGTCGGGCAGGGCGGCGAGCTCCCGCTTGAGCCACACGATGACGCCGTTTTGGTGGAGCGGGGCGTAGTTTTCCTCCCGCGTCACGGCGCCGCCGCCGGTCGCCAGCACGATCCCCGTCCGCCTGCCCAGCTCGCGGAGCAGCGCGCTCTCCCGGTCACGGAAGGCGGCCTCGCCGTCCTCGCGGATGACCTCGGCGGGGGAGCGGGAGAACCGCGCCGTGAACGCCTCGTCGGCGTCGACGACCTCCCGCCCGGTGAGAGCGCCGAGGGCGCGCGCCATGGTCGACTTGCCGCACCCGGGCATCCCGATCAGGACGAGGTTGAGCGTCTGCGCCCGAAGCGCGTCGCAGACGGCGCCGACCTCCTTTTCCTCGATGGGGCGGCCGTGGAAGAGCTCGGCGCTCCTTCGCGCCTGCGCCACCAGCATATACAGCCCGTTTTCGCAGGGCACGCCTCTCTCCTCCGCCTCCATCAGCAGGCGGGTGCGCGCGGGGTTGTAGATGAGGTCGATCACGCCCTCGCACCGGGGAAAGGCGGCCAGGGAGACCGGCGCCTCGCCGTTGTGGGGGAACATCCCCACCGGCGTGGCGTTGACCACCAGGGCGGCGTCGGCGTGGCGGTCGAGGTTGCCGTAGTTGTCCTCGCCCGAGCGGCTGACGACCACGCAGTCGGCTCCCATGTCTTCGAGCGCCGCCCTGACGGCGACGCCGGCGCCCCCGCTGCCGAGGACGACCGCCTTTTTGCCCTTGACGTCGAGCCCCAAACGGCTCGCCGCCGCCGTAAAGCCGGCCACGTCGGTGTTGTCGCCGAACAGTCGTCCGTCGGGCAGGCGCACCACGGTGTTGACGCTGCCCGTGCGGCGGGCGATCCCGCTCAAGGCGTCCAGGTAAGGGACCACCGCTTTTTTATAGGGCACCGTCACGTTGATCCCCGTCCACGCGCCGCCTCGCATGAAGGCGGCCAGCTCCTCCTCGCTCACCTCGAACAGAGCGTAGCCGGGCGCGCCGAAGCGGGCGTGGATGAAGGGAGAGAAGCTGTGTCCGAGCGTCTTGCCGAGCAGACCGAAGCGCGCCATCCTCACACCTCCTCGGCGTAGCTGCCGAGGTATTGGAAGGATTCGCAGGCGCCGGGCATCTCCCCGATCCATTGGATCAGGCGGGGAGAGTAGACGGGCGCGTCCAGATCGAAGTAAAACATGAACTCAAAAGGACGCCCCGGCAGGGGACGGCTCTCCAGCTTGATGAGGTTGATGTCCAGCGCGTACAGCCGCGCGAGGATCTTGTAGAGGGAGCCCGGCTCGTGCCGCAGCACCAGCATGACGCTGGTGCGGTTGGCGCCGGGGAAGATCTCCAGCTCCTTGCCGATGCAGACGAAGCGGGTGTAGTTGTCCTCGCTGTTCTGCACCGACGCCGCGAGACATGCCAGCCCGTAGGTCTCCACGCAGGCGCGGGAGGCGATGGCGGCGATATCCCGCCGGTCGGACTGAGCCACGGTGCGCGCGGCGACGGCGGTGTTTTCGCAGGGGATGATCTTCACCCCGGGGAAGGCGGCGAGGAACTCGGAGCATTGATTGAGCGCCTGCTCGTGGGACCAGATCTCCCGGATGTCCTCCCGCTTGACGCCGGGCTTGACCAGGAGGTTGTGATCGATCTTCATGCGCACGCTGCGCACGATGTGGAAGTTGTGGTGCATCATCCTGTCGTAAACGGCGTTGACCGAACCGGCGGTGCTGTTTTCCACCGGGATGATCCCGTAGCGGCACAGCCCCTTTTCGATGGCGGAGAACACCGCGTCAAAGGAGGACAGGTAGAGGATGTTGGGATGACGGAAGAGGCGGTCGCAGGCCATCTGGGCGTTGGAGCCCTCCAATCCCTGGCAGGCCACGCTCGCCCGCTCGGGAAAGAGATCCGGCGTTTCGTCGAGCGCCGCGGCGATCCTCTCGGTCAGGGGGGTGGCGACACCGATCAGTCGGCTCTGATAGCTCCGGCTCAGCTCCAGCATGGTGCTGTACAGCAGGGGCGTGTATTCCCGGATCTCCTCCGGGGAGCGGTCGGCGACGTCGGCGAGCTTTTCCCGCTCCCGCCGGGCGTCGAGGACGGGCAGTCCCTCCCTCTTTTTGATCCCGGCGATCTCGGCGCCGCGCCGGAAGGCCGCCGTCACGTCCCGCCCGTCGC
>CAMHOI010000148.1 GCA_946186725.1 uncultured Clostridia bacterium | reverse complement strand
CGCCGCTATCGTCATCATCCTCTGCTTTACCGCGGGCTCGGCCATCATGATGTGGATGGGCGAGAGGATCAACGAGAAGGGCATCGGCAACGGCATCTCCATCCTGCTCTTCGCGGGCATCCTGTCCCGCGTGCCGGAGAGCGCCGCTTCCCTGTGGGTCACCGCCGTCGATGAGAAGAATTACGTCGGCGTCGTGCTGATGCTGCTGCTCTTCCTGGCCATCATCGGCTTCATCGTCTGGATGACCAACGCCGAGCGCCGCATCCCCATCCAGTACGCCAAGCGCGTCGTCGGCCGCAAGATGTACGGCGGCCAGTCCACCCATCTGCCCATCCAGGTCAATATGGCCGGCGTCATGCCCATCATCTTCGCGAGCTCCTTCCTTTCCATCCCCAGCATGGTGCTCGCCTTCATGGGCCCCGACCGCAGGGATATGCTGATCTACCGCGTCTTTGAGCAGTTCTCTTACCGCGGCGTCTTCTATATCCTGCTGTATCTGGCCATGATCATCGGCTTTGCGTACTTCTACGTCTCTATGCAGTACAATCCGCTGGAGATGGCGAACAATCTGCGCAAGAACAACGGCTCCGTGCCCGGTATCCGCCCGGGTCAGCCCACCGCCGATTACCTGGGCAAGATCATCAAGCGGATCGTGCTGGTCGGCGCCATCTTCCTGGGCGTTTTGGCCATCCTGCCGATCGTGCTGTCCAACTTCACCAGTCTCAACATCGCGCTGGGAGGCACCTCTCTGCTGATCGTTGTGGGCGTGGCGCTGGACACCGTGCGCAGTCTGGAGTCCCAGCTGATGATGCGTCATTACAAGGGCTTCCTGGATTAAGAACGAACCGAGCGCGGCTCCCATGCCGGGCGCCGCGCTCCCCCACGGTGAGGAGGATACCGGTATGAAACTCATCCTGCTCGGCGCCCCCGGCGCCGGTAAGGGCACCCAGGCGGAGATCCTGTCGGAGACGCTGCACATCCCTGCCGTTTCCACGGGCAACATCATCCGCGCCGCCCTCAAGAACGAGACGCCCATGGGCCTGGCCGCCAAGTCTTATATGGACGCCGGCGAGCTGGTGCCCGACGACATCGTCATCGGCATCATCAAGGAGCGCCTCGCCGAGGCCGACTGCCAAAACGGCTTCATCCTCGACGGCTTCCCCCGCACCATTCCTCAGGCGCAGGCGCTGGAGGAGCTGGGCGTGACCATCGACCGGGTCGTCTCCCTTGAGGTGCCCGACGAGAAGATCGTCGCCCGTATGTCCGGCCGCCGCGTGTGCGGCAAGTGCGGCGCCAGCTATCATGTCGAGTACAAGAAGCCCGCCAAGGACGGCGTTTGCGATGTCTGCGGCGAGCCGCTGATCTGCCGCAAGGACGACGCGCCTGAAACGGTGCTCGAGCGCCTGCGCGTCTTCCACGAGCAGACCGAACCCCTCAAGGCCTTCTACGAGAAACTGGGCAAGCTCAAGCTCGTCGTCGGCCAGGAGGACGTCAAGGACACCACCGCCCTTACGCTGGCGGCCGTCCGCGACTGATCTTTGCGACCTGCGCTTCGCACGCCAAAATCACAGCGCAGAGAAACGGTGGTACACATGATCGTGCTCAAAACGACCCGCGAACTGCAAATCATGCGGGAAGCGTGCAGAATTTCTGCCGGGGCACTCTCCGTTGCCGGCAAGGCGGTGGAGCCGGGCGTCACAACGGCCGAGATTGATAAGATCGCTTACGATTACATCCGGTCTCAGGGCGGCGAGCCCAACTTTCTCCATTATAACGGCTATCCGGCAACGGCATGTATATCCATAAACGATGAGGTGATTCACGGCATACCCGGCACCCGGGTGCTCAAGCAGGGGGACATCGTCTCCATCGACCTGGGCGCCAAGTTTGAGGGGTACAACGGCGACAACGCCGCCACTTTTGCCTGCGGAGACGTCTCCGAAGAGGCAAAGCGGCTGATGGACGCCACACGCGAGGCACTCTACGAGGGCATCCGCGCGGCGGTCTACGGCGGCCGGATCGGCGACATCTCTCACGCGGTGCAGGCATATGTCGAAGCGCGCGGTTACTCGGTGGTCAGAGATTTCGTGGGCCACGGAGTAGGCGCGAGCTTACATGAAGCGCCCGAAGTTCCGAATTTCGGAAGACCCGGCCACGGGATCCGACTGGTCCCGGGCATGACCTTGGCCATTGAGCCGATGGTCAACCTCGGTCGGCCGGACGTGCGCGTCCTGGATGACGGCTGGACCGTCAAGACCACGGACGGCAAACTGTCCGCTCATTTTGAGCACACCGTCGCAATCACCGCCGACGGTCCGGTCATTCTGACGACATGCTGATCCTTCAGCGCGGCTGCGTCGTCCGTTCCTTGGCCGGAAAGGACAGAGACCGGCTCCTCGTCGCGGTCGCCCTTGACGGGCAAGCGATCCTGCTTGCCGACGGAAAGGAGCGCCCACTCGAGCGGCCCAAGAGAAAGAACGTCCGTCACGTTGCCGCCACCCGCTTTCGTCTGAGCGAGGCGGAGATGGCAACCAACCGTGGGCTTCGCCGGGCACTCGCTGCCCTGGAGCCCGAACAGCGATAGGGAGGTTGTTTCGTGTCCAAATCGGATATGATCGAATTGGAAGGCGTCGTCGTCGAAGCCCTGCCCAACGCGACGTTCCGCGTCGAGTTGGAGAACGGGCATCAAATCGTCAGCCACATCTCCGGGAAACTGCGTATGAACTATATCCGCATCCTGCCCGGAGACAAGGTGGTCGTCGAGATGTCGCCCTACGATCTGACCAAAGGCCGCATCACCTGGCGAACCAAGTGAGTAACCCCGATTCAGTTTAGGAGGGAATCATTATGAAAGTCAGACCTTCTGTCAAAAAGATCTGCGACAAGTGCAAGATCATCAAGCGCAAAGGGCGCGTCATGGTTATCTGTGACAACCCCAAGCACAAACAGCGTCAGGGTTGACCTGCGCAAAGCATTAATGGAGGTGCAAGAATCACATGGCGCGAATTGCTGGCGTTGACCTGCCCAGAGAGAAGCGGGTCGAAATCGGATTGACCTACATCTACGGCATCGGCCGTAAAACGTCCAATGACATCCTTGCCGCCACTGGGG
>CAMHOI010000147.1 GCA_946186725.1 uncultured Clostridia bacterium | reverse complement strand
GTGCCGGGACAGAGAGATGTTCCTGCCCGACCAGCACGCCCTCAACCGACTGGCCAAAAAGCGCAAGCTTCCCCGCCGCTACAACGAACAGGGGCCGCTGCGGGAGGAGACTGTGTTCAAGCATTTTTCCACCTTCTTCCGCTTTTTCCCCCGCTTCCGTGCCGTCACGGTCAAGCCCTGGCAGCCGGAGGCCATGCACGAGGTGCTCGGCCTCTACGAATTCGACGACCTGCTGACCCGATCCCAAAGGAGTGTTATGGATGAACCGAGAGATTCCTCTCTTCTTCGCCGTTGACGAGAACTACGCGCCCTTTCTGGCCGTGGCGCTGCGCTCGGCGGCGGCGCACGCCGACCCCGCCCGCCGCTACCGCGCCATCGTCCTCTACGAAGGACTGACGGACGCCACCGCGGCCCGCCTGCGCGCGCTGGGGACGGACAACTTCACCGTGGAGCTGACCCCAATGCGGGCCAACTTTGCGGCACTGGACGACCGCATCGGCAACTGCCTGAGAAGCGAGCATTTTACCCTGACCATCTTCTTCCGTCTCTTTATCCCCGCCATGTTTCCTCAGTATGACAAGGGTGTCTATATCGACAGCGACGTGGTGCTGACCGCCGACGTGGCCGAGCTGTTCGACACCGACATCGGGGACGCGCTCCTGGGCGCCTGCCGGGACGCCTCCATCGTCGACGTGCCGCCGCTGGTGTCCTACATCGAGAACGCGATCGGCGTCGACCTGGCGGAGTACGTCAACTCCGGCGTGCTGCTGCTCAACCTCAAGGAGATGCGCCGGTGCCGCTTTGAGGAGCACTTTCTCCGCCTGCTGAGCACCTACCACGTGGATTCCATCGCGCCCGATCAGGACTACATCAACGCCATGTGCAACGGGCGCATCCACTACCTCGACGCCGCCTGGGACGCCATGCCCAACGAGGCACGCGAGCCCCTGCGGGAAACCAAGCTGGTCCACTACAACCTCTTCTCCAAGCCCTGGTGCTACGACGGGGTACAGTACGAGGACGCCTTCTGGGCCCACGCGCCCGAAAGCGGCTTCTGGGAGGAGATCCTTGCCTACAAGGCCGGTTTCACCGAGCAGAAGAAAGCGGCCGAGCGCGCCTGTCTGGCCAATATGATTCGGCGCAGCGAGGAGATCCCGCGGCATCCGGTCACGTTCAAAAAACTGCATGAACAGGGGGTCCGAGTACGCATATGATCATGGGAGAAAACCGTCTTGAGGTCATCGAAAACATCCGGCGCAGCGCCGAAAGCGGCGAATTTTACAACAAGGTCGAGCCCAACGATCCCGTTCTGACGCCTGAGCAGAGCCGCGCCATCACCGACGCCTTCGTCGAGAACCGGAAACGGCTGACCTTCAAGATCAAGACGGCGGTCGCCCTTACCATCGCCAAGACGGCCGCGCGCGTCATCAACCGCGACACCGTCATCGTCGGGCTGGAGAAGGTGCCCGGGGATCTGGGCGGCGTCATCATCACCAGCAACCACTTCGGCCCCACCGAAAACACCGTCATCCGCCACCTGACCAACAAGCTCCACCGGCGGGATCTGGCCATCATCAGCCAGACCACCAACTTCGCCATGACGGGCTTCTTCGGCTTCCTGATGAATTACGCCGACACCATCCCCATCTCCACCGATCCCCGCTATCTGGTGCGGAATTTTCTCTCCGTTTTGCGGGAAAAGCTGATCGACAGGAGGAGCGCCGTCCTGCTCTACCCCGAGCAAGAGATGTGGTTCAATTACCGCAAGCCGCGCCCGCCCCGCGGCGGCGCCTACTTCTACGCCGCCAAGCTCAACGTGCCCATCCTCTCCTGCTTCGTGGAGATCGTCGACCGGGAGGAGGATGACAACGACGAGTTCAAAAAGACCCGCTTCGTCCTCCACATCCTCGACCTGCTCGTGCCCGACCCGGACAAGCCGGTGCGGGAGAACACCGACGCCCTCGCCGCGCGCGACTACGCCCTCAAAAAGGCCGCCTATGAAGCCGCCTACGGCAAGAAGCTGACCTACGACTTTGAGCCGGACGACATCGCCGGCTGGAAGGGGTCCCTGTGAAGCCCCGTCCGACACGGAGATACGCCGCGTTCACCGACGAGTTTGAAAAGGGCGGCGATCCCGCCTACACCCTGCCGAAGGGGTACCGATGGACGCGCACCGACCTGCTCTCCCGCATACTGTCGGGGCTGATCTACGGGGCGGCCATTCTCTTTTCAAGCGTGTACTGCGGCGTCTTTCTCCGCCTCCGGGTGCGCGGTCGGGAAAAGCTGAAGGGACAGCGCGGGTTCTTCCTCTACGGCAATCACACCCAGCCGGTGGGCGACGTTTTCACCCCGGCGCTGTGTGTGCTGCCCCGCCGCATCTACACCATCGTCAGCCCCGCCAACTTTTCCCTGCCCGGCATCGGGCCCATCCTCCCCTATCTCGGCGCTCTGCCCACCGCGGCCGATCTCAGGGGCATCCGGGCGCTGGAGGCGGCCGTCGACCTCCGTCTGGGACAGGGGCACCCCATCGTCGTCTATCCCGAGGCGCACGTGTGGGAATACTACACGGGGATCCGTCCCTTCCCCGCCACCGCCTTCAAAATGGCGGTCAAGCGGGAGGCGCCCTCCTTCGCCATGACGGTCACCTACCGCCAAAGCGGGCTGCGCAAGCGCCCTCTCATGGAGGTTTTCCTCGACGGGCCCTTCTACGGACGGGGGGAAAGCCCCCGCCAACGCGCCGACGATCTGTGCGCCCAGGTGCGCGCGGCCATGGAGATGCGCAGCCGCAACAGCGATTGCGAATGGATCCGCTACGAGCGCGCCGACGACGTCGACAGCCATACGTAAGCATCCCGTCCAAAAGTCGGGATGCTTTTTTGTATACTTTGATGTGTCGCGCGCGAAAAAGCCGGATCCGCGTTGAAAAATACAATCCTTTCATTTTGATAATTACACTTTATTGAGGTCCGAGGACTTGCTATAATGGTAGTGCCAAGAGCGGCGACGCCCGCTCCGTCGCCCTGCCGCTCACCATCCTGACGGCCTGCGTCAGCGCGGCCGGCCTCATCCTCATCAACCGCAAGCGCACCGCATAATTCCCTTCCAGGCATAAAAAAACTCCCCAGGGTCGACCC
>CAMHOI010000146.1 GCA_946186725.1 uncultured Clostridia bacterium | reverse complement strand
TTATTTATGTACCGCCCCGGGGGCGGCCGGCCGTTATCGACGGTCGAAGGACTTGCAGTCGGTGCACTGGTCCATGGTGACGTTACCCTCGTGGGTACCGATCTGGACCCTGTCAAGAGTGCAGAAATCCTCACAGTCGCTGTGATGGCGGCATTCCTGGACGGTGCATCCGACGCATCTGTTGCAGTGATCGTTCATGTTGATCCCTCCGTTTGATGAAGTCCGCCGTTATCATGTGCGCCGCTCTCGGGATTATACGCGGCCGCTCCGCCAATTTTTGCATAAAAAAAGAGCCCGTGGACACGGGCTCTTTCGATCTCACAGATGCAGCAGCAGGGAGGCGACGTTGAAATAGACCAGCAGGGAGAGGGCGTCCACGATGGTGGTGATGAAGGGCGCCGCCATGACCGCCGGGTCGAAGCCGATCCGCTTGGCCAGAATGGGCAGAGTGCTGCCCACGAGCTTGGCAAACAGGACGGTGATGACCAAGGTCACGCAGACGGCAAGCGATACCCAGAGGCCGACCCGGTCAAAGAGCATCATCTTCCCGAAATTGGCGACCGCGAGGGTGAGCCCGCACAGCAGCGCCACGCGCGCCTCCTTCCACATGACGCGCAGCACGTCGCCCATTCGCACGTCGCCCAGCGAGAGGGCGCGGATGACCGACACGGAGGCCTGGGAGCCGGAGTTCCCGGCGGTGTCCATCAGCATGGGGATGAAGGCCGTCAGCGCCACCTGCGCGGCCAGAGCGGACTCGAAGCTCTGGATGATTTTTCCTGTGAAGGCGGCCGAGATCATCAGCAGCAGCAGCCAGGGGATGCGCTTGGTCCACGTCTCGAAGACGCCGGTGTGGAGATAGGGCTTGTCGGTCGGGGTGATGGCCGCCATCTTTTCCATGTCCTCGGTGGCCTCTTCCTGGATAACGTCGATGGCGTCGTCGACCGTGACGATGCCGACCAGCCGGTCCTCGCTGTCCACCACGGGGATGGCCAGCAGGTCGTACTTGGCGAACTTGCGCGCCACCTCCTCCTTGTCCTCGAGGGTGCGCACGGTGATGATGTCGTGCTCGGTCAGGTCGTCGATGACGTCGTCCTCGTCGGCGAGCATCAAGCTTTTGGCGGTGACCATGCCGAGCAGCTTGCGATCGTCGTCCACGACGTAGCAGTTGTAGATGGTCTCCTTGTCGATGCCGGTGCGGCGGATGTTGGCGAAGGCGTCCGCCACCGTCAGACCCGTGCGCAGCGCCACATACTCGACCGTCATCAAGCTCCCGGCGGTGTCGTCGGGGTACTTCAGGATCTCGTTGATGGCGCGGCGGGTCTCGGGATCGGTCTGATCGAGAATGCGCCGCACCACGTTGGCGGGCATCTCCTCGATCAGGTCGACCGCGTCGTCGACGTAAAGCTCATCGACGATCTCCTTCAGCTCGGCGTCGCTGAAGGAGCGGATGAGCAGGGTCTGGGTGTCGCTCTCCAGCTCAACGAAGGTCTCGGCCGCCATGTCCTTGCCCAGCAGACGGAAGGCCACCGCGCGTGCCGTCGGCTCCAATTCCTCCATGAGGGGGGCGAGGTCGGCGGGGTTCTGCTCGGCGAGGAGGTCGCGCAGCTGGCGATACTTTTTCTCCTCCAGCAGGGAGGTGATCTGATCTTTCATTTCCATTTCCATACGGTTTCCTCCTTTGAAATCGGGATTTCAAAGGACCGCACGACGGTCAGCGAAAAGCGGGAACACCGCATAATCGCACGCCGCTGTTCGGTCCGTCAGGATATCCGGGTTCCATGCCTTCACTTCCTTTGTCTGAGATGGGGACAAAAAGGCCGCCGGAGGAAACTCCGACGGCGACGTGACCACGAAAAACGCGATGCCTCCACCGTCCGAGCTTCAGCATCGCAGGGCGGTGAAATCGCGTTAAGATGCGCCTTGCATTCGACGCATCCTGTTGACCAGCTGGCCGTGTCTCCACGGCTTCGCGGCAGCGATCCATATCCTTGCGCTTGCCTCACCTACCGGGCTGCACATGTCTTACGATAATCATAAACCAGCGCCTCGCACTTGTCAAGGGGCGTTTTTTATGGTATAGTGTATTTTATGATTGTCGAAAGGAGGCGGGCAAAATGGCGCTTGTGTCGGTGCGCGGGCTGAGCGTGCGCTTCGGCGAGCGGGAGTTGTTCGCGCCCGCTTCCTTTGAGATCGCGCCGGGGGAGAAGATCGGCCTGATCGGCGCCAACGGCTGCGGCAAGACCACTCTGCTCCGCCTCCTCACGGGAGAGCGGGAGCCCGACGCCGGCGAGGTCGTGCGGCGCAAGGGGCTGCGCGTGGGCGTCATGGAGCAGATCGTCTCCGCCACGCAGGACACTCCCGCGCTGGAAAGCGCGCTGAGCGTCTTCTCCGACCTGCGGGAAAAGGAAGCGCGGCTCGACGCCCTGACCGCGGCGCTCGCCGGCGGGGACGAGGCCGTCATCGAGCGCCACCACCGTTTGCGGGAGGCGTTTGAGGCCGAGGGCGGCCTCACCTACCGCGCCCGCACCCGCAGCGCCCTGCTGGGGCTGGGGCTGACCGAGGCGCAGCTCTCCCTGCCGCTGCGGAGCTTGAGCGGCGGGCAGCTCTCCAAGCTGGCGCTGGCCCGCCTGCTCCTGTCGGGCGCCGAGCTGCTCCTGCTGGACGAGCCGACCAACCATCTGGACATTCCCTCCGCCGAATGGCTGGAGTCCTATCTGCGCGCCTGTCCGGGCGCCGCGCTCATCGTCTCCCACGACCGCGCCTTTCTCGACGCCGTCACCTCCCGCACGCTGGAGATCGACTTCGGCCGCCTGACCGACTACCGGGGCAACTACTCCGCCAGCCGCGCCCTCAAGGAGGAGCGCCGCGCCGTGGAGGAGCGGCATTACGAGAACACCCGCCGGGAGATCGAGCGGCTGGAGGCCGTCATCCGCCAGCAGCATCAGTGGAACAAGGAGAAAAACATCCGCACCGCCGACTCCAAGCAGAAGGTCGTCGACCGCCTCAAAGCGGAGCTGGTCAGACCGGACGCCGAGGAGAGACCGCTCTCCTTCCGCTTCACGCCGAGGATGCCGGGCGGCACCGAGGTCGTGACCGCCGAGGATCTCTCCTTCGGCTGGGAGGGACGTCCGCTCTACGAGCACGCC
>CAMHOI010000145.1 GCA_946186725.1 uncultured Clostridia bacterium | reverse complement strand
GAGGTGTTGGACCTCTTCAACCGCTGCGGCGTCCTCGGGTGGGACGGGTTCCACGGCCCCCACCCCCGCGGCGTCCTCGACGGGATCGTGTTCCGTTTCACCCTCGCGGCGGAGGGCAAACAGATCGTCGCCGCCTCCGGCTCCCAGAACTTTCCCCGCCATTTCCACGCCCTGCGCGATTATATCGAGACCACTCTGCGCGAGTCCGGGCAGGATCTTGCCCCCACCGCCGACTGAAAGGGAGAACGCCCGTGCAAAACATTGAACGCTTTGATATGGCGGCGCCGCCCATGCGCACCCGCTGGTATCTGCGTCCCCTCATCCCCCTGCTCTGCCTGCCCGACCTCATCCGGCACCGGGTGCGTCTGACCCGCGTGGGCGTCGAGGGGCTCAAGCCGCCCTATCTTCTCCTGTGCAACCACAACGCCTTCTTCGACTTCAAGGTCGCCACCCGGGCCATCTGGCCCCACCGCGCCAACTACGTCGTCGCCATCGACGGCTTCATCGGGCGGGAGGGGCTGCTGCGGCGCGTGGGCTGTATCTGCAAGCGCAAATTCACCCGCGACGTCACGCTGATCCGTCAGCTCCGCCGCACCGTGCAAAACGGCGATGTCGCCGTCGTTTATCCCGAGGCGCGCTATTCTCTGTGCGGCACCACCGCCGTGCTGCCCGCCTCGCTGGGCAAGCTCTGCCGCCTGCTGGGCGTCCCCGTGGTCACTCTGATCTGCCACGGTCACCACGTCAACGCCCCCTTCTGGAACCTTCACGACCGCGGTGTCGCCCCCACCGAAGCGGAGATGACCCTCCTCTACACCCCCGAGGAGCTGAACGTCACCCCCGTCGGGGAGATCAACCGCCGCCTGGTCGAGGCCTTTCGGTACGACGATTTCCGCTGGCAGAAGGAGCGGGGGATCCGCACCCCCTACAAGAAACGGGCGGAAGGTTTACATAAAGTCCTTTATCAGTGCCCCTCCTGCCGCACGGAGTTCCGTATGAATTCGGAGGGGACGCGCCTCTTTTGCGAGGCCTGCGGCAAGCGCTGGGAGATGACCGAGCTGGGCGAGCTGCGGGCCGAGCAGGGCGAGACCGAGTTTTCCCACATCCCCGACTGGTACGAGTGGGAGCGCGCCAACGTCCGCGACGAGGTCGCGCGCGGGGTCTATTCGAGCGGGGAGCTGCCCGTCACCGTCGACTCCCTCCCCAATGCCAGGCGGTTCCTCCGTCTGGGGGAGGGGACGCTGATCCACGATATGACCGGCTTCACCGTGCGCGGCGTCGACGGGGACGGCGAACCCTTCGAGATGGTCAAGCCCGTGCCCTCGCTCTATTCCTGCCATATCGAGTACGAGTATCTGGGCAAGTTCGGCGACTGCGTCGATCTCAACACCCTGCAGGATACCTGGTATATCTACCCGCACGGCAAACCCTTTTCCGTCACCAAGATGGCCCTCGCCACCGAGGAGCTTTATTTCGCCCATTGCCGCGCCGCCGGGCACCCCTGCCCGCCCGGCCTGGCGTAAGGTTTACATAAAATCAACCCCACCTCAAAAGGAGCTGATTCCATGCCGTCCGACAAAAGCTATCTCGCCTTCGTTCTCGATCTGCTCGCCCCGCTGGAAGGGGTCGCGACCCGCCCCATGATGGGGGAGTACCTGCTTTATTATCAGGGCAAGGTGGTCGGAGGCATCTTCGACGACCGTCTCCTTCTCAAGGACACGCCCGGCGCCGCCGCGCTGATGCCGGGCGCCGAGCGCGACCTGCCCTATCCGGGCGCCAAGCGGATGCTCGTCGCGCCCGTCGACGACGCGGCGCTGACCCGCCGCATGGTCGAGGCCGTCGCCGCCGATCTGTCAAAGTAGTTTACATAATTCTATCTTTGCCCGCAGGGCGCCCCTTGTCTTGCCACCTTGTGCAAAGGGAGGCGGCGCCGCAGGCGACGGAAGGATGGTCTCCTTTCGTTTACATAATGCCATACCCGCCAAGGAGTTGACCCCGATTGAAAGCCCATGCCTGCCCCGTCGCCAAGAAGTGCGGCGGCTGCCAACTGCAAAACCTGCCCTACGATCGCCAACTGCAGCATAAGCAGGTGCGCGTCATCCGTCTGCTCGGCAAATTCCATCACGTCAGCGAGATCATTGGCATGGAGCATCCCTTCCACTACCGTTACAAGGTGCAGGCCGCCTTCGGCACACGCCGGGGGCAGGTGATCTCGGGCGTCTACCAGTCCTCCACCCACAACATCGTGCCGGTCGCATCCTGCCTGCTCGAGAATGAGACCGCCGACGCCATCATCGGCACCGTGCGCCGGCTGACCGCCGATTTCGGGCTCCGCCCCTTCGACGACCGTACCATGCGGGGCTTTCTGCGCCATGTCCAGGTGCGCGTCGGTTACGCCACCGGGCAGATCATGGTCGTGCTCGTCACCGCGCGGTGGGACTTCCCCCGCGGGGAGGAATTCGTTTCCGCCCTGCTCGCCGCCCATCCGGCGATCACTACCGTCGTGCAAAATCTCAACGACCGCCGCACCAGTATGGTGCTCGGCGAGCGCAGCCGGGTGCTCTACGGCCCCGGCAGTATCGAGGATCGCCTCGGCGGGCTGATCTTCCGCCTCTCGCCGGGCGCCTTTTATCAGGTCAATCCGGCGCAGACCGAGACGCTCTACGGCGTCGCGCTCGCCTTCGCCGGGCTGGACGGGAGCCAGACCGTGCTCGACGCCTACTGCGGCACGGGCACCATCGGCCTGCTCGCCGCCGCGGACGCCAAACGGGTGATCGGGGTGGAGCTGAACGCTGACGCCGTCGAGGACGCGCGGGAGAACGCCCGTCGCAACGGGATCCTCAACGCCGTGTTTTATCAGGGCGACGCGGGCGACTTCCTGCGTGCCGCCGCCGGAGCGGGGGAGAGGGTGGATGTGCTGCTGATGGATCCGCCCCGCGCGGGCGCCGGCCGCGACTTCCTCGACGCGGTGTGCGACATGAAGCCGCCCAAGGTGGTCTACGTCTCCTGCAACCCCGTTACCCAGGCGCGCGACCTCGCGGTCCTCACCCGCGGCGGCTACAAGGTCCGCCGCATCCAGCCCGTCGATATGTTCCCCCACACCGATCACGTCGAGACAGTATGTTTACTGTCTCGACAATGAATTGCGCCTGACGGCGCGTGAATTGCCTGACGGCATGAA
>CAMHOI010000144.1 GCA_946186725.1 uncultured Clostridia bacterium | reverse complement strand
TACAGGAAGCGGACGTTGCGGTTTTCCTGCACCGCCCGCTCGAGCGCCGCCACGTCGATGCCGTCGTCCTCGACCGGCACCCCCGCCAGATGCGCCCCGTAGGAGCGGAAGGCGTTGGTCGCGCCGATGAAGCTCGGCTCCTCGACGAGGACGGTGTCCCCCTCGTTGACCAGCACCTTGGTCATCAGCTCGATGCCCTGCTGACCGCCCGAGACGACGATCAGCTCGTCGTCGGGGCCGCCGATGCGCTCCACCCTCCTGAGCCGCTCCTTCACGGCCTCCCGCAGGGGCGCGTACCCCTCGGTGATGCCGTATTGCAGGGCGGTCACGGGCTGCTCGCGCAGAACCTCCCCGGCGATGGCGGCGAGCGCCTCGTTGGGGAAGAGCTCGGGCGCGGGGTTGCCCCCGGCCAGCGAAATGACCGAGGGGTCGGCCGCGTACTTGAAGATCTCGCGGATGGCAGAGCCCTGCATGGGCGCCATCCGGTCGGAAATGCGATACTCCATTTCGATCTCCTTACAGACGGTAGATGTCGGCGGGATTGATCTCGTCGCAGCAGTTTTCCTTGAGGATGGCGTCGGCCTTCTCGGCGTCATCCACCCGCAGGACCATCAGGGCCTTGCCCGTGACGTGTCCCACGCAGGCGTACATGTACTCAATGTTGATCTCGGCGTCGGCCAGCAGACGGAGGATGGTCTCGGCGCCGCCCGGCTCATCCTTCATGGCCAGGGCGATGACGCGGTGGGCCTTGACGATGACGCCCGCGTCGGTCAGGGTCTGCTTGGCCAGGTCGGGCTGATCGACGATCAGCCGCAGGATGCCGTATTCGGCGGCGTCGGCCAGGGAGAGGGCGCTGATATTGACGCCCGCCTTGGCGAGCGCGTCGATGGCGGCGCAGAGCCGACCCGGCTTGTTTTCCAGAAAAACGGACAGTTGGCGAATGATCATACTCGTTACCTCCTTAGATCTTGCCTTGGCGGTTGTCGATGACGCGCTTGGCTTTGCCTTCGCTGCGTACGATGGATTTGGGATTGACCAGATGCACCTTGGCGCCGATGCCGAGGGTGGAGCGCAGCCGCTCCACAAGCAGGCGCTCCAAACGGTCGATGGAGCGGATATCGTCGGTGAAGAAGCTTTCGCTCATCTCCACGTTGACGTCGAAGGTGTCGTTGTTGTTGACGCGGTCGACGACGATCTGATAGTTGGGGGTGACGTCCTGCCCGCAGACCTTGAGGAGGACCTCCTCAATCTGGGAGGGGAAGACGTTGACGCCCCGGATGATGAGCATATCGTCGCTGCGCCCGCTGGGCTTGCGCATCCGCACGTGTGTCCGCCCGCAGGCGCAGGGCTCGTAGTTGAGAGAGCAGATGTCCCGCGTGCGGTAGCGGATGACGGGGAAGGCCTCCTTGGTCAGGGAGGTGAAGACCAGCTCGCCCGTTGCTCCCTCCGGCAGGACTTCGCCGGTGTCGGGATCGATGATCTCGGGAATGAAGTGGTCCTCCCACACGTGCATCCCGGCCTGGGCCTCGCACTCGCAGGCGACGCCCGGCCCGAGCACCTCGCTGAGCCCGTAGATGTCGTAGGCCTTGATGCCCAGCCCCTCCTCGATGCGCGCCCGCATGGTCTCCGACCACGGCTCGGCGCCGAAGACGCCGGCCTTGAGCTTGAGCTGATCCTTCAGTCCCGCCCGCTCGATCTCCTCGGCCAGATACATGGCGTAGGAGGGGGTGCAGCACAGCACCGTCGCGCCGAAGTCGATCATGGTCTGGATCTGCAGGGCGGTATTGCCCGACGACATGGGGATGACGGTGGCGCCGATGGCCTCCGCCCCCGCGTGGGCGCCGAAGCCGCCCGTGAACAGGCCGTAGCCGTAGGACACCTGCACGACGTCCTTTTCGGTGACGCCGATGGCGGTCAGCATCCGGGCGAAGCATTCCGCCCACATGGAGATGTCGTTCTCCGTGTAGCCCACCACGATCCGCTTGCCCGTGGTGCCCGAGGAGGCGTGCACGCGCACGACCTTCTCAAGCGGCTCGGCAAACAGCCCGTAGGGGTAATAATCGCGCAGGTCCTTCTTGTAGGAGAAGGGAAGCTTGTTCAGATCCTCCACCCCGCGGATGTCGGCGGGGGTCAGCCCCTTTTCGTCCATCCGTTTGCGGAAGCACTCCACCCGCTCGTAGCAGCGGGCGACCTGGGCGACCAGGCGCTCACTCTGCAGTCGGCGCAGGGCTTCGCGCGGCATGGTTTCGGCGGTTTTGTCCCGATATGGCATATGCGTACTCCTTTATTTGAAGATCTTGTTGAGCAGCTTGACGACCTGACCCACGCAAACGGCGGCCAGGATGGTGCCGATCCCGACGACGCCTTTTCCGATCCACAGAGTGCCGAACCCGCCCAGCAGGACGACCTGCAGTACGGCGGCGATGAGGATGAGGGAGACGTCCACGGCGGTTTTGCAGTTGCCGAACTTTTTGCCCGACGTCTGCGCCAGCGCGGCGGCCAGCCCCTCGGCCGGCATGGGCACCAGCTTGGGCCGCAGATAAACGAACACGCCGATCCCGATGATGAGGATGCTCGCCGCCAGATAGACGAACTGCATGACAAGCCCCGCAGGGGCGGGGAAGCCCTCCAGCAGGCCGTGAAATTCCGTCTCAATGCCCAGCGGGATGCCCGCCAGCGTCAGCTTGAAGGAGGCCACGCCCACGAAATCCACCATCAGCCCGAAGACCAGCGCCACGGGCACGCCGAGCACGTTGCGCCACTGAAAGCGGCGGCGCAGTACGATCGCCTGCGCGAGCACGAGCAGGCAGTAGACGATGATGACCATGCTCCCCAGCGAAACGTCGGGGAAGCGGGCGTTGAGGACGCCCGGGATGGAGGACACGGGGGAGATGCCCAGCGCCGAAAGCTTGGATACGTTGATGCCCACGGCAATGATGAGCAGACCGAGCAGATAGAGCGCCAGCCGGCCGATCGTGCGCAGCGTTTTCATCCTGTTCCTCCTTACAGCCCGTAGCCCAGCTCGAAGGCCTTGAGATTGACCTCCAGGAACTTGGGCGGCACGGTGGCGCGCAGGGTCTCCTCCCACCGCGCGCGGGGGATGTCCGTCTTGGCGGCCATTACGCCGATGAGGACGACGTTGACGGCCTTGGCGTTGCCCGCCCGCAGGGCGAGACTGAGCGCGTCGAG
>CAMHOI010000143.1 GCA_946186725.1 uncultured Clostridia bacterium | reverse complement strand
CTGATCAACACCCTGCAGGGCATGCGCATCGACCTGAAAACCCGGAAGCCCGTCCTGGCCAATCTGATGGGCGGTGTCAGCGGGCCCTGCGTGTTCCCGGTGGCGCTGCGGATGGTCTGGCAGGTCTGCCGGGCGGTCCGGATCCCGGTGATCGGCATGGGCGGCATCTCCTCCGCCGAGGATGTGCTGGAGATGATGATGGCCGGCGCGACCGCCGTGGAGGTGGGCGCCGCCAACCTGCGGGATCCCCTGGCCTGCCGGCGGATCATCGAGGATCTGCCCGCGGCCATGGACCGATACGGAATCAGGAATATCAGAGAACTGGGAGGTCACTGAACATGGGAAAGGACGTCATCATTGCCTGCGATTTTGCGACCAGGGCCCAAACCCTGGCGTTCCTGGACCGGTTTCCCGGCCGGAAGCCCTTTGTGAAGATCGGCATGGAGCTGTTCTACGCCGAAGGCCCCGCCATCGTCCGGGAAATCCGGGAGCGGGGGCACCGGATCTTCCTGGACCTGAAGCTGCATGATATTCCCAACACGGTGAAGAAGGCCATGTCCGTGCTGCGGGATCTGGATGTGGATATCACCAACCTGCACGCCGCGGGCACCATCCCCATGATGGAGGCGGCGCTGGAGGGCCTGACCCGGCCGGACGGCACCCGGCCCCTGCTGATCGCCGTCACCCAGCTGACCTCCACCGACCAGACGGCGCTGGAGAACGACCTGCTCATCCGCGCCCCCATGGAGGAGGTCGTGCGCCACTACGCCCTCAACGCCCGCAGGGCGGGGCTGGACGGCGTGGTCTGCTCTCCGCTGGAGGCCGCCGGGGTGCACGCCGCCTGCGGCGCCGACTTCCTGACCGTCACCCCCGGCGTCCGCTTTGCGGAAGGGGAGAAGGGGGATCAGAAGCGGGTCATGACCCCCGCCGCCGCCAAGCAGGCCGGCTCCGACTACATCGTCGTCGGCCGCCCCGTCACCGCCGCCCCCGACCCCGTGGCCGCCTACGAGCGCTGCCTGCGGGAATTCGTCGACTGAAAGGAGAACCGCGTCATGGATCGCAAAACCCTCATCGCCAAGGATCTGCTCGGCATCCGCGCCGTCTTTTTCCGCCCGGAGGAGCCCTTCACCTGGGCCAGCGGGATCAAGAGCCCCGTCTACTGCGACAACCGTCTGACCCTGACCGCACCCGAGGTGCGCACCCACGTCGAGGAGGGCCTCGCCGCCCTCGTGCGTGAGCATTATCCCGACGCCGAGGCCCTCTTCGGCACCTCCACCGCCGGCATCGCGCACGCCGCCATTACCGGCCACCTGCTCGGCCTGCCCATGGGCTACGTCCGCTCGGGCGCCAAGGATCACGGCCGCCGGAATCAGATCGAGGGCCGCCTCGAGCCGGGGTGGAAGGTCGTCGTCGTGGAGGATCTGATCTCCACGGGCGGCAGCGTCCTCGAGGTCGTCAACGTCCTGCGCGAGGCGGGCGCCGAGGTGCTCGGCATCGTCTCCATCTTCACCTACGGGATGCGCAAGGGGATCGACCGCCTGGCGGCCGCCAACGTGAAGAACGTCTCCCTCACCGACTTCGACGCCGTCGCCGCCGCCGCAGCCGAGGAGGGGTACATCCGTCCCGAGGACGTCCGTCGCCTGCTCGCCTTCCGCGACGATCCCGCGGACGAGAGCTGGATGGGAGCATAGACATGAGAAGCGTCATCGACATCCTCGACCTCACCCCCGCCGAGATCGGCGAGCTGATCGCCGTCTCCGAGGACATCATCGCCCGCCCCGCCTCCTACGCCGACGCCTGCCGGGGGAAGAAGCTCGCCACCCTCTTCTTCGAGCCCTCCACCCGCACCCGTCTGAGCTTTGAGGCGGCCATGTACGAGCTGGGCGGAAACGTGCTGAGCGTCTCCTCCGCCGACGCCTCCTCCGCCGCCAAGGGCGAGAGCGTGGCCGACACCGCCAGGGTCGTCAGCTGCTACGCCGACATCATCGCCATGCGCCACGCCAAGGAGGGCGCCGCCTACGTCGCCGCGCAGAATGCGACCGTCCCCGTCATCAACGCCGGCGACGGCGGCCACTGCCACCCCACCCAGACGCTGGCCGACCTGCTCACCATCTGGCGGGAGAAGGGCCGCTTCGACGACCTGACCGTCGGCTTCTGCGGCGATCTCAAGTTCGGCCGCACCGTCCACTCCCTCATCAACGCCCTGTCCCGCTACAAGGGGATCCGGGTCGTCCTTATCTCGCCCGAGGAGCTGAAGCTGCCCAGCTACGTCAAGGCGGGCGCCCTCAAGCCCAACGGCATCCCCTACGAGCAGACCGAGGATCTGGAGGCGGCCATCCCCGCTCTAGATGTCCTCTACATGACCCGCGTCCAGCGGGAGCGTTTCTTCAACGAGGAGGATTACCTCCGTCTCAAGGACAGCTATATCCTCACTCCCGACAAGCTCCGGGGCGCGAAGGCCGACCTTTCCATCCTTCACCCCCTGCCCCGCGTCAACGAGATCAGCGTCAAGATCGACGCCGATCCCCGCGCCTGCTACTTCAAGCAGGTGCTCAACGGCAAGTATATCCGCATGGCTCTCATCCTGAAACTGCTCAAGGAGGCGCAGGCATGACCATTGATTCCATCATCACCGGCACCGTCATCGACCATGTTCCCGCCGGCAGCGGGATGCGGCTGTACGAGCTGCTGGGCCTGGGCGAGCTGGACGTCTCCGTCGCCCTCATCAAGAACGTGGCCAGCCGCAAAATGGGCAAGAAGGACATCATCAAGATCGACGCCGATATCCCCGTCAACCTCGACGTCATCGGCTACGTCGCTCCCGACGCCACCGTCAACGTCATCCGGGAGGGCAAACTGGTGGAGAAAAAGCGCATCGAGCTGCCCGGGCGGCTGACCAACGTCATCCGCTGCCGCAATCCCCGCTGCATCTCCTGCTGCGAGCAGGAGCTCGACCACGTGTTCCTGCTGACCGACCGGGCGAGCAAGACCTATCGCTGCCTTTACTGCGAGACGAAATCCTCCTGATGAAGTCGTCTTGACCGAAAGCCAGTCGACATAATTCGGCGCCCTTATGCGAAACGCCGAAACTTTTTGGATCGGTTGACAACGCCGCTTCCGGTGTGCTACAATCGGTATAGAAAATCAAACCTTTCCTGTGACTGACGGAAGATCGCGGAGCACCGCGGGGGAGCAGGGGAGAGCGCAATGCCGACCGTCTGGGCGCACCGGGAGCCGAT
>CAMHOI010000142.1 GCA_946186725.1 uncultured Clostridia bacterium | reverse complement strand
TCTTTCTCGTAAACGGTGGGGTCGTCGAAGCGGCAGCGGCGCGCAACGCGGGCGGAACCGTCGGCGTTCAGGGTCACGTCGACCTCGGTAAAGCCGCCGTCGTCCCGCCTTTCCTCAAAGCGCAGGGCGGTCATCCCGTCAAGCGCAGGCAGGGGCAATCGCTCCTCCTTCAGGCGGGCGGCGAACCAGTCGGCAAGCGCCTGTCCCTGCCCGCGGGAGAGAACGGGCGACTGATTGTCCTCAAAGGAGAGCTTTTCCCCCGTCGCGTAGCGGGCGCGCACGCTGCCGCCGAAGTTTTCGGGCAGGCCGTGGGTCTGAGAATGATAGCCGTTGTGAGCGGCGAGCTCCTGCTCCCGGATGAGGCGGGCGAGGTCGGGCATGAGATCGCCCTTGACGAGCGCCCAGGCGCTCGTCCGCTCCCCGTGGCGCTCCTCGCCCGTGGAGAGAAAGAGGAAGGTCCCCTCCCCCGCCGCGGCGGCGAAGGCGTGGACATAACCCAGACACGGAGGAAAGCTGCCGTCGTCGCGCCGCGCCCGGTCGAGATAGGGCAGGACCGACTCGCCGTCGAACCAGAGCAGCGCGTCGGAGGCGATCTCCCTGGGCGCGGCGCGGTCGAGGGTGGCGTCGGTGCCGCCGCAGGTATCGGGCTGCGTCTGCTTGAGGATGACGATATCGGAGTCGGGCTTGTTCGTTTTCTTGCCGAACAGCATGGCGGACGCTCCTTTCACGGGGTTCCTTACATCGAGTATAGCATATACCGGGCGCATGCGCAAGAAGGGAGAGTCGATCTGCTCGCCTGAGCCGTCCTCCTCACCGCACGCAGGATCCGCTCTTCACCGGCGCCGTTTAGATCCGGCGTGCCTGAGGGGCGGTTGCAGAAAGGCGGCGATCTCCTCCACGGCGGCGCGCGTCGGTTTACTCCCCTTTCAGGATGCGGGGGAGGTCGGCTTCGGCGTCGCGGAGGATCTGCTCGGCGTCGGCGCCGTCAAGATCCAGGCCGACGGCCCGGATGAGACGGACGTCGCGGATGCCGTAGTAATTCTCCGCCAGGGCCCTGACGTAGTCAAAGCCGTAATCATCGGGAACGAAGAGACCGCCGGCGGTGGTGACGTAGAGCAGCCGCTTGGCCCGACAAAGCCCCTCGGGCACGCCCGCGGGGGTATAGCGGAAGGTGACGCCGATGACGTTGATCTGCTCGAAATACTGCTTGAGCGCGGCGGGAAACGAAAGGTCCCAGTAAGGCGCGGCGATCACGATCTCGTCCGCCCGAGCGAACTGCCGGGCGAGCGCGAAACCGGGGCAGTCGAAGTCGCCTGCCGCGGCGCAGCGGTCCCGCTCGGCCAGGAAGGCGTCATCGACGGCCGGAAACGCGATCTCGCTCACGCGCACCTCCTCTACGGGGCCGTCAAGCCGCTGCAGCACCTGCCCGGCCAGCCGCCGGGTGCGCGACTCCGCCCGCACGCAGGCGTTGAGAAAGAGGATCATGTGCGGCACCTCCTGTGATTGAGAGCGAAGCACACGGCATAGAGGAGAAAGAGCGCCCCGGCAAAGGCAACGCCGACGGGATAGGCGACGGCGCCGGAGAGGCGGAACCCCTCGCCCGACATCAGGATATAGGTCATACTCACGGCGGACATGAAGGTCGCGGGGAGGGCCGTCATCAGCGATCCGAAGCGGTACTTTCCTTCCCGCATCAGGTAGGAGGTAGCGACCCACAGCGCGATCATGGCGAGGGTCTGATTGCTCCAGGAGAAGTAGCGCCACACCACGCCGAAGCCGTCATCGTTCACCAAAGCGAACCAGGTCAGCAATCCGCCGATCGCCAGCAAGGGCAGGGTGATGAGCAGACGGTTGCCGATCCTCTTCTGCTCCAGCCGGAAGGTCTCAGCCAGGATGAGACGGGCGCTGCGAAAGGCCGTATCGCCCGACGTGATGGGACACACGACGACGCCCGCAACCGCCAGCACGCCGCCGACGCCTCCCAGCACGCCGGTAGAGATCTCGTACACAACGTTGGAGGCGCCGCCTGCCAGCGCCTCGTTGAGAAGTCGGGTGGAGCCGTAAAAAGCAACGCCCGCCGCCGCCCAGACCAGGGCGATGACCGACTCGCTGACCATGGCGCCGTAAAAGATCCTTCTGCCCTGCTTTTCGCTCGTGATGCATTTGGCGATCATGGGCGACTGGGTGGCGTGAAAGCCCGAGATGGCGCCGCACGCGACGGTGACGAACATATAGGGCCAAACGGGAGTGCCGTCGGGATGGAGATCGGTCAGGGTGAGCTCGGGGATGGTGAACCTGCCGCCCGAAAAAAGGATCCCGCCCAGAACGGCGACCGCCATGACGATGAGCAGAACGCCGAAAACAGGGTAAAGCTTGCCGATCAGCTTATCAATGGGAAGCAGCGTGGCCAACAGGTAATACCCGAGGATGAGAACAGCCCAAAAGGTGCCGTTCATCCAGTCGGGCGTCAGCTTGGCCAGCAGGGCGGCGGGGCTGGTAACGAATACAACGCCGCACAGCACCAGCAGCACGACCGAAAAGACGCGCATGATCCACTTGGCCGGCACACCGAGGTAACGGCCGGACAGCTCCGCAACGGAAGCGCCGCCGTTTCGCTCGCTGATCATGCCGGACATATAATCGTGCACGGCGCCGCCCAGAATGGAGCCGAAAACGATCCACAAAAAGACCACCGGGCCAAAAACGGCACCCATCAGCGCGCCGAAGATGGGGCCGGTGCCCGCGATATTGAGCAGCTGGATCAAAAAGGCCTTCCACGGCTTCACGGGCACGCAGTCGACCCCATCGTTGACGGCAACGGCGGGCGTCGCTCGCCCGTCGGGCCCGAAGACCTTTTCCGTCAGGCGGCCGTAGAGCAAATAGCCGACGATCAAAACGGCGAAAGCGACCAAAAGAGAGATCATATGCGGCATCTCCTTTCTATGCGCTTATTCTACATCATTTTCCCGCAAGAATCAAGCGGCGGGCAGAGACGGCTCCTGCGACGTCCCGACGCGGGCGAAAGCGGGAGCGGAACCGTCAGAAAAAGGCGCTCGCCCGCGGGCAAGCGCCTTTTTCTTGATGGTGCAGGATCAGAACTTCTTGAAGCCGAAGTCGGAGAAGTCGCAGTCCATATTCTCGACCGTGACGAACTGCTTGAGGCAGCGGATGAGGTCGCACATCCCGACGCGGCTGTATTCCAAAAACTCGGTCTGTTTATTGAGATCTCCTTGATACTGGTTGCTGCTCAACGGATAATTCT
>CAMHOI010000141.1 GCA_946186725.1 uncultured Clostridia bacterium | reverse complement strand
AAGATAATCCTGCAAAAGCTGGCAGGCGGCCTCGGCGTCAACGACGTCTTTTCGACGTTTGCCGCGGACGTTGTTCTCATTGAGAACGGTGTAGGCGGCGACAGTGGTCAGGCGCTCGTCGCGCAGGACGGTCTCCAGACCGCTGACTTCGCGGATGCGCTCGGCGAGAGCGCGGCAGGTCAGGGCCCGCTCGCCGGCACTGCCGTCCATATTGACGGGCAGGCCGACCACGATCCGACCGGCGCCGTATTCCACGGCGTGGGCACACACAGCCCGGATCAGCCGCTCCGGATCGCGCTCACGGATGACGGCGCGGGGAAACGCGAAGGTCTCTCCTTCGTCGCTGACGGCCAGCCCGGTGCGGGCCAGTCCCAGATCCACAGACATGATGACCATACTACATCACTTCGGGCGCATCGATCTTGAGCAGATCCAGCACGTTGCGCAGTACCTGACGGACCTGGACGCATAGGAAAAGACGGGCGTACATCAGCTTCTCGTCCTCGACATGGACACGGCAGGCATTATAATACTTATGGAACAGGGTAGCCAGTTCGATAGCGTAGCGGGTCACGCGGGAAGGATCGTACTGTTTCGCGGCGGCGACGATCTCCGCTTCCAGCGAGGAAAGATGGCGGATCATGTCGCGCTCGGCGGGCTCACGCAGGACGTCAAGATCCTCCTCCGGCACGGAGCGGTACGTCACACCCTGCGCGGCAAGGTTCTTGAGGATGGAACAGATGCGGGCGTGCGCATACTGGACGTAGTAGACGGGATTCTGCGAAGACTGCTCAACGGCCAGATCAAGATCAAACTCAAGGTGACTGTTGGGCTCCCGAAGATTGAAGAAGAAGCGCGCCGCATCGATGGGCACCTCGTCCAGCAGCGTCTCCAGTGTGATGGCCTTGCCAGACCGCTTGGACAGCTTGTAGGTCTCCCCGTTCTTGACCAGGCGGACCATCTGCATAATGACGGCGTCCAGTCGAGCGGGATCGACGCCAAGGGCTTCCAGCGCGGCCTTCATACGCGGCACATAGCCGTGATGGTCGGCGCCGAGTACGTCGATCGCGAGATCGAAGCCGCGTTCCACAAGTTTATTGTAGTGATAGGCGATATCGGGGACAAAATAGGTGGGAATGCCGTTGGCGCGAACGAGAACGCGGTCCTTCTCCTCCCCGAAGTCGGTGGAGCGGAACCAGAGCGCGCCTTCCTGCTCATAGGTGTGGCCGGAGGCGACGAGCTTGTCCAGGATGCGCTTGACGGAGCCGTCGTTGTGCAGTTCGGATTCACGGAACCAACGGTCATAGGTGATGCGATACTTACTCAGGTCGTCGTGGAGCTTTTGAATGTTCAGCGGGAGAGCATAGTCGCAAAGGGCCTGTCGGCGCTCCTCCGGATCGGCTTCCACGTAGCGGTCGCCGACCTGCTCGGCGAACCGGACGGCGTGGGCGGTGATATCGTCGCCCATATAGGCGTCCTCAGGCATTTCGACATTGACGCCGAAATGCTGAAGATAACGGATCTCCAGCGAGGTCTTGAACTTCTCGATCTGATTGCCGGCGTCGTTGACGTAGAACTCACGCGCCACCTGAAAGCCGGCCGCCTCCAGCACGGACGCCAGGCAGTCGCCCAGAGCGCCGCCGCGGGCATTGCCCATGTGCATGGGGCCGGTGGGGTTGGCGGAGACGAACTCGACAAGCACACGCTTGCCGCCGCCGAAATCGGAGCGGCCGTATGCGGCGCCCTGGGATTCGATCTGCTTGAGGATGCGGGAATAGTACCGATCCGCCAAAAAGAAGTTGAGGAAGCCGGGACCGGCGACCTCGGCGCGCGCGATGGCGGAATCAGAGGGAAAGCTCAAATAAGACAGTAAGGTGTCGGCGATCTTGCGCGGGGGCATATGCAGATCCCGAGCCCAGACCATAGCCGCGTTGACAGCCAGATCGCCGTGACTGCGATCCGCGGGCACCTCAACGGTAAAAGGCGTCAGCGGTGCGGCCGCAAATTGCTCTTCGGCGACGGCCTTTCCGGCCGCCTCCATGATCAGATTGCGAAGGTCGCTGACCGTCGCTTCTACAAGATTATTCATCCGAACAAGTCCTCCTTACCAGGATCTCAATGGTATTGGCGCCAACTGAGGCGGCGTTCACATCCACCTCGTAAACAAGCGCCAATCGGCCGCCCTGAGGCGTCAGCGCATCCTCGACATGCAAGCCGGTGACGCCGACCAGAAGGGCGCCGTAAGGCGTCGCATAATCGGAGACGATGCGCTCTCCCTTGCGCACCATGAGCCGACTGCTCCGGCTCCCCTGCTGCTCGATGACCACAAAGCCATCCTCGGCACGAATACAGGTATGTATGGTCGAACCGTCTTCATCGAGCAGGTCACAGGAAAGCGTACAGCACGGACCGTCCCACTGCATGTCGCCAAGTACGTTGACAGACAGGATCCCGTCCCCGTCGGATACGGCGCTGCTTTTCAGTTCGATGTCAACGTCCATGACGGCACCTTCCCATTGGCTTGCTTTCAAGCGATTATTTTAACACATCTTGCCAAGATTATCAACGATAATCTTGCCTCCGTTTTTCTGCCTTATCCCTGTGACGTGAAGATGTTTCACACATATACCTTCAAAAACGATTAGAATAAAGTTGTACGTTCAGCGAACGGGAGGCGAATGAAATGATGATCGAGATCGGAAAAGTCCTCAAGGAAAACCGTAAAAAGCTCAAGCTCAGCCAGCAAACAGTCGCCGATCAGCTCAACATTGATCGTTCAACCTACGCCTGTTACGAGATCGGCAAAACGCATCCCCCTCTTGATACTCTGGTCCGCCTGTCACATATCTTTCATCTATCCATCGAAGAACTGCTCGGCGTTCAGCATGAGCAGCCCTTGATCGTAGCAGAGAGCGCACCGGACTATGATCCTGCGGTCGTCACAGACCAGGAGCTGGCCATTCTGCGCAAGCTCAGATCGCTGAATGCCGCGTCCTTGAAGCAAGTTCAGGACTACATTGACCGCTGCCTGGCGGAACAGAAATAATCGATCACGGCAAACGCCTCTGTCCTCGGACAGAGGCGTTTCTGCGTTAGTCAAAAGAAGGAAAGCTGGTTGGAATCGGGCAGGAAATCGAGCACGTGCAGCTCGGTCAAAGCTGCGACAAGGGACTTGCCCAGTCCCGCGACCATAATCAGCTCGTCCTTGGACATATACCCCTCTTCCCTGCGCGCGGCTGTCACGATGCTTTCCGCGGCCGCGTCGCCG
>CAMHOI010000140.1 GCA_946186725.1 uncultured Clostridia bacterium | reverse complement strand
CAGCATCTGCGCGTAAGTCTCGTCCGTAAACGTCGGCATCAGGATGCAGCAGGCGCCCTGGATGAGGACGGTGTGCAGATTGATCCCCAGCCCGAATCCGTGAAAGAGAGGCATGCAGCTGAGCATCTTCAGCCCTCTGCGCATGGGGATGCCCATGGCCTCCATGGCCTCCAGCGCGCAGGCGTTGAAGTTGGCGTCGGACAGCATGATGCCCTTGGGCTTCCCGCTGGTGCCCCCGCTGTAGAGGACGACCGCCGTCTTTGTCGGGTCAAAGACGGGCTCGGGCAGCTCGAGGGGGACGTCCCCCCGCTTGAGGAAATCCTTCCACAGCAGATGGGGCTTTTGGGGGAAGCGGAGATAGTCCTTCCCCTTTTTCAGCAGATAGAGCGCCGCCAGATGGGGCGGCAGCTCGTCCTGCATCCGGCAGGTCAAGATGGTAACGGGCTGCTTCGCGGCCGCGACAGCGCGCGCCGCCTTTTCGTAAAACAGGTCGACCGTCAGCATCACCCGGCTGCCGGAAACGTCCAGGTAGTCGGTGATCTCAGTCTGCGCGGACAGGGGATGAACCATGTTGGCCACCGCCCCGATGCGGTTCAGGGCGTAAAAGCAGTCCAGCGCCTGCGGGGTGTTGGGCATGCAGACGGTGACCGCGTCCCCCGCCCTCACGCCCCAGGCGAGGAAGGCGCGCGCCGTCCGATCGACGTCGTTGAGGAACCGGCGATAGGAAACCTTTCTGCCATAGAACTCATAGGCGGGCTCGTCCGGGCACCGTTTGCCCGCCTCCTCCACGAGCTGGAACATCGTCGCTTCGGGGTAGATCAGGTGGTCCCGCTGCCGATCGGAAGCCGTGCCTCTCATGTCGTTCCTCCTTTTCCCGTCACGTTGACGCTTCTTTTATATATACCACGCGCGGGACGTGAAATCAATGGCAAACTCCCTGTTTTCACTCATTTTCCCGGGACGAGATTGCATTATTCGCCCGATCGTGCTATGATCATACAAAACGCCCTTGAAAGGAACACCCTCATGTCCAAGATCATCGTCGGCCTTTCCGGCGGCGTGGACAGCGCCGTCGCCGCCCGGCTCCTGCTGGAAGCCGGGCATGACGTCGTCGGCGTCACCCTGCGCACCGGGGAAGGGGAGAGCCGCTGCTGTGAGATCGACGACGCCCGCGAAAGCGCCCGCGTCCTCGGGATCCCCTACCACGTTTTCAACTGTGTTTCCGCCTTCGAGCGGGAGGTCGTCGCCCCCTTCATCGAGGGCTATATCCACGGCCTGACCCCCAACCCCTGCGTGGTCTGCAACCGCCGCGTCAAGTGGGAGCGCCTGCTCCACTATGCCGCGGTGCTGGGCGCCGACAAGGTCGCCACCGGCCACTACGCCTGCGTGGAACGGCTGGCCAACGGCCGCTTCACCGTGCGCAAGGCCGCCCACGCCGAAAAGGATCAGACCTATATGCTTTACGATCTCACCCAGGAGCAGCTTGCCGCGACGGTGATGCCTCTGGGCGCCCTCTCCAAGCGGGAGGTGCGCCGACTGGCGGCGGAAATCGGCCTGCCTGTCGCCGAAAAGCCCGACTCCCAGGAGATTTGCTTCGTGCCCTCCGGCCATTACGCCGACTTCATCGCCGCCCGCGCGCCCGACCGCCTCCCCGGCGAGGGCCGCTTCGTGGACGAGGAGGGGCGGGTGCTCGGCGTTCACCGCGGCGTCGCCCGCTACACCGTCGGCCAGCGCAAGGGGTTGGGGATCGCCCTGGGCCGCCCCGTCTTCGTCAAGGAGATCCGGCCCGCGACCAACGAGGTGGTGCTCAGCGGGGAAGAGGCCCTCTTTGAGACCGAGGTGATCTGCCGCGACGTCAACTGGATGGCCGCGGCGCCGCCCGCCGTGGGCCGGACGCTCGCCTGCCGCGCCCGCGTCCGCTATCAGGGGGAGGACCGGCCCGCCCTGCTCGAAGTACTCTCCGGCGCCGGCGTCCGCCTGACCTTTGAGGAGGCGGTGCGCGCGCCCGCCCCCGGCCAGTCCGCCGTCTTCTACGACGACCGTGACCGCGTGATCGGCGGCGGCGTCATTCAACCGAAGAACGGTCCCGTCGCGTAAAAGCGCCTTGCTTCGGCAGGGCGTTTTTTTACTCCTTATCGGTCGTTCCGTCGCCTCTCTCTCTCGAAAATATGCAAAATCTTACTTTTCTATCGAAAAGTTATTGACTTTATTTGGAATTGACAAAAACGCTTGTAATTTCAAATTAAATGTGCTACGCTTACCTTGCATTATCGTAGGGTAGGTGTGCTCTGCCTTGCGAGGGCAGGGACGCCCGCCCATGGCGCCCGAAAACAGTCTATTTTACATTAGGGAGGAAACATCATGGCAAAGAAAATCGTAAGTTTGCTTTGCGCTCTCGCGATGCTGGCGACGATGGTCGTCGTATCCGCGTTCAGCGCGAGCGCGGCCTACTCCGAGAGTATGGCCGGCTTTACCGGTGCAAACACGCACTGTGTGAAGTATGCCTCCGGCTCCAACGGGAACTTTGACGGCTACGCCAGCCCGACGGTCGTCGGCCAGCCGCCCCGTTACATCGACACGGAGCACTTCTCCAAGGGTATTCTTACCATCGGCGGCTCTACCGGTCTTCGTACCGTCACCACCGGTGAGATCGGCACCTACAGCATGTCGGCGTTCCAGATCGACGTGGACTACTTCACCTGCCGGTCCAACGTTGCGGAGCGCGCCGTCATCCGTGTCGGCGACCTGTCCGTCTATGTGGTTCAGGCCTATGATGGCGGCGCCTGGCGCAACGCCTTCACCCTCAGCGCGACCTATGGCGCTGACGCCCTGACCCTCAGCGAGACCACCATCATCCCCGGCTGCCTCGCGGCGTACAACGACGGCGGTGAGGGCTCCAACATGATGACCGCTGCGGAAGTCCAAGCTGAGATGAAGGCCTACTCCGAGTCCCTTGATCCCGTGACCTATTTCCAGGACGGCGTCGGGCGTTCCGTCAACCAGCTGAACAAGATCCGCCTCGTCTATGAGAACGGCACCCTGACCATCACCACCCCCGACGCGATCACCGAAGCCGGCCAGGCCTGGTCCTCCACCGCGACCATCACCGGCGCCGACTTTGAGAACGCCGACGTCTCCTGCGAGCTGTGGGCTTGCGCCTCCGGCATCAAGACCCAGATGCTGTGCAACTTCGTCGGTTCTTACACGCCCATCAGCTCCGGCTCCGCTCTTCTGCAGCCCGTCGGCGCGACCCTGGCCGTCGACACCGACGAGACCAAGAGCACCGCGATCGAGGTCTACTATGACAAGGCCGAGA
>CAMHOI010000139.1 GCA_946186725.1 uncultured Clostridia bacterium | reverse complement strand
GTGGTTGGGGTTCGTTCTGCTGTGCGCCTGTGAGGCGGTGCTGTGGCCGACCTCCCGGGGGGTGGCCTTCTGGCTGTTTGAGAAGGCGGGACTTGCCGTCCTGCTCGCCCTGCTGACCGTTTGGTTCCAGCGCCTGCGCCGCGGCGCGCACGACCTCGCGGAAGGCCACCTGGACGCCCGGGTGGACGTGGCAGGGATGCCGCCCCTGCTCCGGGAGCACGGGGAGCGGCTCAACTCTCTCAGCGAGGGACTCACGCAGGCCGTCGAAGAGCGCACCCGCAGCGAGCGGATGAAGGCCGAACTCATCACCAACGTCTCCCACGACCTCAAGACGCCGCTGACCTCGCTGGTCAACTACGTCGACCTGCTCAAAAAGGAACCCATCGACAACGAACGGGCGCGGGAGTACCTGGACATCCTCGACCGCCAGTCCCAGCGGATGAAAAAACTCATCACCGATCTCGTCGACGCCTCCAAGGCCTCCACGGGGAACCTGCCCGTCTCCCCCGAACCCGTCGCGGTGGAACTGCTGCTGACGCAATTGACGGGGGAGTACCGGGATCGGATGACGGCGGCCATGCTGGAACTGGTCTGCGAGGCCGAACCCGATTGCCACGCCATGGCTGACGTTCGCCTGCTCGGCCGGGTGTTTGACAACCTGTTGGGCAACGCCCTGAAGTACGCCATGCCCGGCACCCGGGTCTATCTCACCGCCCGCCGGGCGGGGGAGAGCGTGGCCGTCTCCCTCAAGAACGTCTCCCGCGAGCGGCTGACCGTCTCGGGGGAGGAACTGACCGAGCGCTTCGTGCGCGGGGACCTCTCCCGCAGTACCGAGGGGAGCGGGTTGGGGCTCTCCATCGCCAAGAATCTGATTGAACTCCAGCGGGGCCGCTTCGCCGTCACCGCCGACGGCGACCTTTTCAAGGTAGAGTTCACCTTGCCCGCCTTCCCGGGATAACGAAAACCGCTCTGCCGTCGGCAGAGCGGCTTTCTCATTTCATATGTGTCGCCGCGAGGACGGCCTCCACGACCTCCTCCATGGGACGGTCGGCGTCCACCGCCGCGTCCGCCCATTGCTCGTATAAGGGCGTGCGCCGCTCGTACAGTTCTTTCAGCGTCAGCCGGTCGCCGTCCACCACGCCCCGCGCCGAGTAGTCGCCCAGGCGCTCGGCCACCCTTTCGAGGGGCAGGCGCAGATAGATCGCCCTTCCGTTCTCTTTGAGGTGGACCATCCCTGCGCGGGAATAGACGGCGCTGCCGCCCGTGGCGATCACCGTGTTTTCCCCGTCAAGGCCGAGCATCACCCGCTCTTCGAGCGCCAGCACGGCCTCGCGCCCCTCTTCGTCGAGCATCTGCTGAAGGCGCTTGCCTGCTTGCTGCTGCAGGAGCAGATCGGTGTCCTCAAAGCGCGACCCCAGCCGTTTGGCCAGGAGGACGCCCACCGTGCTTTTGCCGCAGCCGGGCATCCCGATCAGAACGACGTTCATGCGCTTTCCTCCATCCAGTCGGCCGCCAGCGAAGCGGCCGTCATTTCGTAATAGGTCAGTATGCTCGGCAGGGTCACCCCCACCAGTCCCAGGAAGAACCACCCCGCGAAATGGAGCCGCAGGGCAAACAGCCGCGCGAGGCGCCCCTTCATTTGCCGGTCGGACGCCCGGAACAGCCGCCAGGGCGATTCGCCCGGCTTATCGGTCAGCAGGTATTCGCAAAGGAAGCTCTTGGCTCTTGCCAGGGTCGAAAGGCCGAAACCCAGCGCCAGACATCCGACGCAGCCCACCGCGATCACCCGCTCGTCGGCCGCGCCCCGCTTGAGCAGCGCCAGCAGCACGCCGCTCGCCGCGTAGGGGCCCATGCCCCAGAGGGCGCCGCGCCCGCGCACCAGCAGCTTCAGCACCCACAGCCGCACCAGAAGCGCCGCACTGCCGAAAGGGGAGAAGATCTCCGACACAGGCAGCTCCTGACCGCGCGCGAGACGAAAGGTGCGCCGACGGATGCCGAAACGCAGCGGCGTCAACAGCAAAAAGCCGATCAGCGCCAGTACGCCGTTGAGCCCGTCGTACCGCCAACTGCCGTGCACCAGCCCCGCCACGCGCGCCGTCGCCTCGCCTCCGAGGAGGAGAAAAGAGCCCGTTGCCAGCAGGATGCCGAAGGCGACCGCAAACCCGATCCGCTGACCGGTCAGCCGTCGCCTTGCCAAATGCTTGTAGTAGGCCGCGTTCCGCATGCTTTCACCCCTTCGCCCATAGTATGTGCGCAGGGGCGTGGCTTACTCCGCGGGATCGTCCTCCCCGTCGTCACCGCTGGCCTCTCTGAAGGCGTCGATCACAATGCTGCCCGCGCAAATGGCAGCGGGCGCCAGCAGCAGCGTGATCGCCGCGCCGACCGGCAGCAGGGCCAGGTCACCGCCGCCCGTCTCCCGCAGCACGGCCGCGCCCTGCCGCAGGGCCCATACGGCCGCCGTCGCCAGCGCGGCAAAGGCCAGCACGTTCATCACCAGCGAAAGGGCGCGCCGCCCCTTTTTCTCATACGTGAGCAGCAGATTCAGCCACGTGACAAGGCAGACGCAGGCGCTCACCTCCACCAACAGAGTGGTGAAGCCGATTTCCTCAGCGTGCCGCAGGGAGAGAAAAAGTCCCACGCCCGCGTGGGCGAGCACAATGGCAAATACACCGATCACGCGAGCGACGCGGAAGCGATGGAACAGCGCGGCGCCCGCCGCGACCGCCCACCACAGCGCGATCAGCGCCGCGGCCAGGTATCCCAGATACTCGCCGCCCTGCCCGTACTGCGCCATACTGTCGCTCGCGCTCAGCGCAAAATAGAGCAGCACGCCGTACACCGCCAGGGCGTTGAGCACCGTGCAGCATTTGCGCAGGGCGGAGGGTGCGCGCCACAGCATGCCGCGCGCGGCCAGCACGCTCAGCGGGATCATCAGCGCCAACAGAACCAAAGACACAACGGTCATCGTTTCACATCCCGTTCCCGTTTTTTCATAGTATACCACCGCCGTGGCGTTTTGCCAACGCTTTTGTTGACATTGCCCCCGGTCTTGGGTTATGATAAGAAAAACGTCGAGGGAGGAAAGAGCGTGCCGCCAATCACGCGCGACGAGCGCTTTATGCTGGAAGCCATCGCCCTCGCCCGACAGGCCGCCGCCGAGGGCGAAGTGCCCGTGGGCGCTGTCGTCGTGCGCGGGGAGGAGATCGTCGGGCGCGGCCGCAACCGCCGGGAAGGGGAGCACAGCGCCCTGGCCCACGCCGAGGTGGAGGCCATTCAGGAGGCCTGCCGCGCAGTCGGCGACTGGCGGCTGACCGGGTGTGAGCTCTTCGTCACGCT
>CAMHOI010000138.1 GCA_946186725.1 uncultured Clostridia bacterium | reverse complement strand
CCGGTCGGCATCGTAACCGTAGCTGACGTGATCGAACTCGATACGCCCCTTCAAGCGGTTGACGTCAACCGCGCCGGGCGCATCCTCCTCACAGGGCGTATCCATAACCTCGACAAAACGCTCGAAGCCGGCTACCCCGCTTTGGAACATTTCCATGAAACGGATGAGGGTGTTGATGGGGTTGAGGAAGAGATTGACCGATACGATAAAGGCGGAATAGTCAGCAAACGTGATGGCTTTCCGGTAGAGAAAGAAACCGCCCGCGATCAGCACGACTACGTTGAAAACGTCGGTGATGAAGGTGGTGGAGGAATGGAAGACGCCCATGGCCTTATAGGCGTCCCGGCTTGCCTCCCGGAACCGGGCGTTGCCGACCTCGAATTTCTCCAGCTCCTTGTCGGCGTTATTGAAGGCCTTGGTCACACGGATACCGGAAACGCTGCTTTCCACAGCGGCATTGATGGTGGCCAAAGAGCGGCGGGACTGCTGAAACGCAGAGCGCATCCTGCCGCGAAGCAGCAGAGAGATAACGACCAAAAAGGGCACGCAGGCAAAGATGATGAGAGAAAGCCCCCAGTGGATGGTGACAAGATAAGCAAAGGACGCGATCACCGAAAAGGTGCTGATGATGACGGTTTCCGGGCCGTGGTGCGCCAACTCGCTGATGTCGGTAAGATCGCTGGTCAGGCGGGACATGATCTTGCCCGTTTCATGGTTGTCGTAAAAGGAGAAAGGCAGCAGTTCCAGGTGCGAAAAGAGATCGCGCCGCATCTGCGCCTGCATCCGCACGCCCATCATGTGTCCCTGATACTGAACGAAATAGTTGAGGAACATACGCACGGCGTAAAGGGCCAAAAGCCCGCCGCCAGCCGCGACGACGAGCGTGTATTTCTGATTGGGAATGAGATCGTTGAGCATCAGGCGGGTGATGATGGGATAGCCGACGCCGATGACGGACATCAGCAGTGATGCGGCCATATCCATGCAAAAGAGCGCCTTGTGGGGCCTGTAATAGGACAAAAAGCGTTTGATCAACCGCATCGCCCCCCTTCTTGCGTCCATTATAGCGAATGCTTTGCAGGATGTCAAAGTGTATTTTACCGTGCCGAGCGCATACTAATGCCGACAAAAAAGGAGGCATGGGCATGACATTTCGCACCGATCTTGCGGTGGAGTGCATGGAATCTGTCGGACGGGAAACGGCCGGCGTGACAAGCGAGGAATCCTCTTTCGGCACGGTGACCGTTTCTCGCATACGCATTCACTCCCGGGAAGGAGCCGAAACACTGGGGCGCCCGCAGGGGCGGTACGTCACGGTCGGGGTCCCGCCCTTTTCGGATGAGATCGCCGGGGATGACGTCATCACGGTTCTCAAGCGGGAACTGCGTTCTCTCCTCGACGAGGACGGCCCTGTGCTGGTCGTCGGATTGGGCAACACAGCCATCACCCCGGATTCCCTCGGGCCGAAGGTGGCGCGACGGGTGCTGGCTACGCGGCACATCACGGGCGAAGTAGCGCGCAGCACGGGATTGGAGGATCTGCGGCGGGTGGCCGTTCTGGCGCCCGGCGTGCTGGGACAGACAGGTGTGGAAACGGGCGAGATCCTGGGCGGCGTTGTGGATCGCATTCGTCCGTCGGCGGTGGTCGTAGTGGATGCGCTGGCCAGCCGTCGGCTCAACCGCCTGGGCTGTACGGTCCAGATGTCGGACGCGGGCATCGCGCCCGGCTCAGGCATCGGCAATCGCAGAATGCGCATCAATGCGGACACGGTAGGCGTACCCGTCGTTTCCGTCGGGGTACCGACGGTGGTGGACGCTGTGACCCTTGCCTATGACCTGACGGGCGAGGACTGCCGCGAAGACGTGGAGCCAAGAGGCGCCCACATGATCGTAACGCCCCAGGAGATCGACCTGCTCATCGACCGTGCCGCGGCAACCGTCGCCCATGCCATCAACTGTGCGCTGCAGCCCCACATGGACCCGGACGTTCTGCTGGCACTGGTATGAAAGGGCACCAAAAAGCCGCTCTGCGTCGAGCGGCGAGGGCGTTCCTGTTGGCGCTGATCCTGGCGCTGATCCCGGTCGTTCTGGTTGGAGGCATCCTGATAGCCGACCGCAACACGCGGGCAACCGGCTTTCCCGACCGGCGGGCGGCGCTGGAAATACAAAGGCAGGCGGATGGATCGCTGGCGCTGGCCGTTTTCGACTGGACGGCGACCATTGACGCCGAAGCGATGACGTGGTGGGACAAGGGAACGATCCTGGCGGAAACGGTACTGCCTCGCTCGGTCAAGGCCGGCGCGGCAGTCATAGAAAGGATAATTGATCGCTTTCTTGCGTCGGACGATCCAGAAGACTGACGATGCGCAGTCCGCATTGACGAGCATAGCGAACCGTATACGCCGTGCCGCCCGGCGCGCCGTTGAAGGCCGCGATCAGCAAAGAGGAACGATCGACCATATAGCGGTTTCGACGGGCCATGCAGCCCGCGTCGTATGCCTCGGCGAGACAAACGACGCTGTCCGCGACCTCCAGATAGCCGCTGTAGCGATCCCGGTCCTCACGGCTCCATTTGACCGCCTGATCGCGGCAGGGCAGGCAAAGGTGCAGACGGATCGGCAGGTCCGGTCGAGCGGCGCGGGCGAGGATAACGGCGTCCGCAAAGAGAAAATCGCCGCCGACGCAGCCACCGCACAGGAAATCGGTGTAGCCGTCGGCGACGGCGCCGTCCACGGCAGAACGAACCTTGCCGTAAACAGTTTCTTCGCTTTCGTAGGTATACAGGTCACGGGGCCGGTGGCCGGTGAAACAGCAGGTGGTCAGCCGGTCCATGTTATTTCTCATTGAGCAGGGATTTCAGCTCTTCCATGAAGGTCTGGATGTCCTTGAACTGGCGATAGACCGAGGCAAAGCGTACATAGGCAACCTCGTCCACCTCGCGCAGCTTTTCCATGGCCAACTCGCCGATATGCACCGAGGAGACCTCACGATCCAGCGAATTGTGAAGGGTGGCCTCGATCTCATCGACGATGTGCTCCAGCATATCCAACGTCACCGGACGCTTTTCACTGGCGCGCAGCAGACCGTTGAGCAGCTTGTCCCGATCGAAAACCTCGCGGGAACGGTCCTTCTTAACAACGATAATGGGCAGCGATTCAATAATCTCGTAGGTCGTGAACCGCTTTTGGCACTTCAGGCACTCACGACGGCGGCGAATGCGCTCGCCTTCATCCGTGGGACGGGAATCGATGACCTTGCTCTCCTCAAAACCGCAGAAGGGGCATTTCACATTGATCACTCCGATACCGTTTTATGTAACCCTATTGTAACACACATCGGCGGAAT
>CAMHOI010000137.1 GCA_946186725.1 uncultured Clostridia bacterium | reverse complement strand
TCGCGGGCGAGGGCTTCGCCGCCCTTGCCCCCCTCCGCCCAGACGGTGGAGAGGACGGTGTTGACGCCCAGCGCGCGGCACTTGGCGATGATGAAGTCGATCTCGGCGTCGGTGTCGGTCGGGAAGCGGTTGACCGCGACCACGCAGGGCAGCCGGTAGACGTTCTTGATGTTGGAGACGTGGCGCAGGAGGTTGGGGATCCCCTTCTCGAGCGCGGCGAGATCCTCGGTGGCGAGCTGCTTCTTGTCCAGGCCGCCGTGCATCTTCAGCGCGCGCACGGTGGCGACCACCACGACGGCGTCGGGGGTGAGCCCGGCCATGCGGCACTTGATGTCGAGGAACTTTTCGGCCCCGAGGTCGGCGCCGAAGCCCGCCTCGGTGACGGTGTAGTCCCCCATCTTGAGCGCCATGCGGGTGGCGATGACGGAGTTGCAGCCGTGGGCGATGTTGGCGAAGGGGCCGCCGTGGACGAAGGCGGGGGTGCCCTCGAGGGTCTGCACGAGGTTGGGCTTGAGCGCGTCCTTGAGCAAAGCGGTCATGGCGCCGACGGCCTTGAGGTCGCCCGCGGTGACGGGTTTGCCCTCATAGGTATAGCCGACGATGACGCGGGCCAGGCGCGCCTTGAGATCGGTGATGGAGGAGGCCAGGCAGAAAACGGCCATGATCTCGCTGGCGACGGTGATGTCGAAGCCGTCCTCGCGGGGGGTGCCGTTGGCCTTGCCGCCCAGGCCGTCCACGACGAAGCGAAGCTGGCGGTCGTTCATATCGACGCACCGCTTCCAGGTGATGCGGCGGGGGTCGATGCCCAGGGCGTTGCCCTGCTGGATGTGGTTGTCGAGCATGGCGGCGAGGAGGTTGTTGGCCGCGCCGATGGCGTGGAAATCGCCGGTGAAATGGAGGTTGATGTCCTCCATGGGGACGACCTGGGCATAGCCGCCGCCGGCGGCGCCGCCCTTGACGCCGAAGACGGGGCCGAGAGAGGGCTCGCGCAGGGCGACGGTGACGTCCTTGCCGATGCGGGAGAGCCCGTCGGCCAGGCCGATGGTGGTGGTGGTCTTCCCCTCCCCGGCGGGTGTGGGGGTGATGGCGGTGACGAGAATGAGCTTGCCGTCGGGCTTCGCGGTCTCATCGAGCAGGGCAAGGTCGACCTTGGCCTTATAGCGGCCGTAGGGCTCCAGATACCTGTCGTCGACGTGGGCGCGCGCGGCGATCTCGCCGATGGGGCGCATGGGGGTGGACTGGGCGATCTCGATGTCAGAAAGGATACGCATACGATGACCTCCTGAAATGATGTTAACGGAAGTAGCGCACGGCTGCTTCAAACATACGGATGTCGTAATGACCCGGGACGTTGCGGTAAAGGCCCTCGCCCACCCGCTCGCTGTGGCCCATCTTGCCGAAGACACGGCCGTCGGGCGAGGTGATGCCCTCCACGGCGTAGAGGGAGCCGTTGGGATTGAAACGGACGTCGGCGGAGGCGTTGCCGTCAAGGTCGACGTACTGGGTGGCGATCTGCCCGTTGGCGGCCAGCCGCTCCACGAGCGCCGCGTCGGCGTAGAAGCGGCCCTCGCCGTGGGAAATGGGCACGCTGACGACGTCGCCGACCTGCATCAGAGCAAGCCAGGGCGATTTGTTGGAGGCGACGCGGGTGCGCACGATCCGCGACTGATGGCGGGCGATGGTGTTGAAGGTGAGGGTGGGGCTGTTCTCGTCGGCGTCGGTGATGCGGCCGTAGGGCACGAGGCCGAGCTTGATGAGGGCCTGGAAGCCGTTGCAGATGCCGCACATGAGGCCGTCCCGCCGCTCGAGCAGGTCGGTGACGCTCTCCTTGACCGCGGCGGCGCGGAAGAAGGCGGTGATGAACTTGCCCGAGCCGTCCGGCTCGTCGCCGCCCGAGAAGCCGCCGGGGATAAAGATGACCTGGGACTCCTTCACCCGCCGGGCAAAGCGGTCGACGGAGTCGGCGATGCCGGAGGCGGAAAGGTTGTTGATGACGAAGATCTCGGGCTCGGCGCCGGCGTCGCGCACGGCCTTGGCGGAGTCATACTCGCAGTTGGTGCCCGGGAAAACGGGGATCAACACGCGGGGACGGGCGACCTTGATCGCCGGGGCGGGACGGGAGGCGGCCGTGAAAGAGAAGTTCTTCAGCGGGGTATCGGCGTCGGGGATGTTGCAGCGGAAAACGGACTCGAGGCGATCCTCGTAGGTTTTCAGCAGATCGACCAGCCGGACGCTCTCGCCCGCTTTGGTAAAGGCGGGATCGGCGGTGACGCAGCCGATGAGCTCGGCGCCCTCGACGGGCCCGGTGACCTCCAGCAGGAAGGCGGCGGGCACGCGGGTGAAGAGCCGCTCGACGGGCAGATCCTCAAAGGCGAAGCCGAAGCCGTTGCCGAAGGCCATCTTCATGACGGCCTCGGCGACGCCGCCCATGCCGGGGACGTAGGCGGCGACGGCCCTGCCCTCGCGCAGGAGAGCGGTGACGCGGCGGAAGAGGTCGAGCAGAGAGGCGGTCACAGGCAGTCCCTGCTCGTCCAGCTCGGCGCGCAGCAGAACGACCCGGTGTCCGGCCGATTTGAACTCGGGAGAGACGACGTGGCCGACCTTGTCGGTGGTGACGGCGAAGGAGACCAGGGTGGGCGGCACGTCGAGATCCTCGAAGGAGCCGGACATGGAGTCCTTGCCGCCGATGGCGCCGACGCCGAGCGCCATCTGCGCCTTGAAGGCGCCGAGCAGGGCGGCCAGCGGCTGGCCCCAGCGGGCGGGGTCGCGGCCGGGCTTCTCAAAGTATTCCTGGAAGGTGAGATAGACGTCCTCAAAGGAGGCGCCCGTGGCGATCAGCTTGGCGATCGATTCGACGACGGCGAGGTAGGCGCCGTGATAGGGGCTCTTCTCGCTGACGAAGGGATCGTAGGCCCAGGACATGAAGGAGCAGTCGTCGGTGTGGCCCTTCTCGACGCTGATCTTCTGCACCATGGCCTGGACGGGGGTAAGCTGATGCTTGCCGCCGAAGGGCATCAGGACGGTGCCCGCACCGATGGTGGAGTCGAACCGCTCGCTCAGGCCCCGCTTGGAGCAGACGTTGAGGTCGGCGGCCATTTTGGTGAGATTGTCGGCAAAGGAGCCGGACACCTTCGTTTCCAGCCGCTCGGGGGCGGCGGGCGCGACGGAGATATGCTTGCTCGCGCCGTTGGAGTTGAGGAAGCGGCGGCTGACATCGACGATGGTGCGGCCGTTCCAGTTCATGACCAGACGGGGCTGCTCACTGACGACGGCGACGGGACGGGCCTGCAGATTCTCCCCGGCGGCGAGAGCGAGGAAGGCGTCCACGTCGCGCTCGGCGACGACGACGGCCATACGCTCCTGGGACTCGGAGATG
>CAMHOI010000136.1 GCA_946186725.1 uncultured Clostridia bacterium | reverse complement strand
GCCACATCTCCACCGGCGGCGGCGCCTCCCTCGAATTCCTTGAGGGCAAGGAGCTGCCCGGCGTCATGGCCGCCGACGACAAATAAACCAACCCACCAAGGCGTCGGGAGCGGGCTTGCCCTCTCCCGACCCTTTGCTGAAAAAGAAAGGATGCGTTAGTATGAACAAAGCTCTCCGCAAGGCCGTCATCGCCGGCAACTGGAAAATGAACAAGACTCCCGCCGAGACCGCCGAGCTGATCGCCGCCATGAAGCCCCTCGTCGCCGGCGCCGGCTGCGAGGTCGTCCTGTGCGTCCCCTTCGTGGACATCGCCGCCGCGCTGGAGGCCGCCAAGGGCTCCAACATCCACATCGGCGCCGAGAACTGCCATTGGGAGCACGCGGGCGCCTTCACGGGTGAGATCAGCGCCGATATGCTGACCGCCATGGGCGTCGAGTACGTCATCACCGGCCACAGCGAGCGCCGCACCTACTTCGGCGACACCGACGTCACCGTCAACAAGCGCACCCGCGCCGCCGTCGAGGCCGGCCTGACCGCCATCGTGTGCGTGGGCGAGACCCTCGAGCAGCGGGAGCAGGGCATCACCAACGAGCTGGTCGCCCTGCAGGTCAAGATCGCGCTGGGCGGCCTGAGCAAGGAGCAGCTCAAGAAGATCATCATCGCCTACGAGCCGGTCTGGGCCATCGGCACCGGCCGCACCGCCACCGCCGAGCAGGCGCAGGAGGTCTGCACCGTCATCCGCGACACCCTCGCCGCGCTCTACGGCAGGCAGGCCGCCGACGGCGTGACCGTCCAGTACGGCGGCTCCATGAACGCCAAGAACGCCGACGAGCTGGTCGCCAAGCCCGACGTGGACGGCGGCCTCATCGGCGGCGCCTCCCTGAAGGCGGAGGACTTCTCCGTCATCGTCCGGGCCGCAAGCAAGTAAGGAGCGCATCACCATGAAGAAACCTGTCGTTCTCACCATCATGGACGGCTTCGGCATCAACCCCGAGACCCGGGGCAACGCCATCAAGGCCGCCAATACCCCCCGGCTGGACGCCATCTTCGCCTCCTGCCCCTGGACGCAGATCGGCGCGTCGGGCATGGACGTCGGCCTGCCCGACGGCCAGATGGGCAACAGCGAGGTCGGCCACACCAACATCGGCGCCGGCCGCGTGGTCTATCAGGAGCTGACCCGCATCACCAAGACCGCCAGGGAGGGCGGCTTCTTCCAGAACGAGGCCTTCCTCGACGCCGTCGCCCACTGCAAGAAAAACGGCAGTGCCCTCCACCTGATCGGCCTGCTGTCCGACGGCGGCGTGCACAGCCACATTGAGCATCTGTACGCCCTGGTCTCCTTCGCCAAGGAGAGCGGCGTGAGCGAGATCCTCGTCCACGGCCTGCTCGACGGGCGGGACGTGCCGCCCGCCTCCGCCGCCGACTACATCGACGCCTGCGCCGCCAAGCTCCGCGAGATCGGCGCCGGGCAGATCGCCACCGTCGCCGGCCGCTTCTACGGCATGGACCGCGACAACCGCTGGGACCGCGTGGAGAAGGCCTACAACGCTCTCACCCTCGGCGAAGGCGTCCAGACCGACGACCCCGCCGGAGCGGTGCGCGCCTCCTATGAGGTCAAGGACGCCGACGGCAAGTTCCTCACCGATGAGTTCGTCCTGCCCACCGTGGTGCGCGGCACCCGCCGGGTGCAGAGCGGCGACAGCGTCGTCTTCTTCAACTTCCGCCCCGACCGCGCGCGGGAGATCACCCGCGCCTTCGTCGATCCCGACTTCGCGGGCTTTGAGCGCAAGGGCGGGATGCTCCACGACCTCTGTTACGTCTGCATGACCCAGTACGACGCGACCATGCCCAACGTCGAGGTCGCCTTCAAGCCCGAGGAGCTGACCAACACCCTGGGCGAATACCTCGCCGCCAACGGGATGACCCAGCTGCGCATCGCCGAGACCGAGAAGTACGCCCACGTCACCTTCTTCTTCAACGGCGGGCGGGAGGTCATGTTCGAGGGCGAGGACCGCATCCTCGTCAACTCCCCCAAGGTGGCCACCTATGACCTCAAGCCCAGCATGAGCGCCTTTGAGGTCTGCGACAAGGTCGTCGCCGCCATCGAGAGCGGCAAGTACGACGTGGTCGTGCTCAACTTCGCCAACTGCGACATGGTCGGGCACACCGGCGTCTTTGAGGCGGCCGTCGAGGCCGTCGAGACGGTCGACACCTGCGTGGGCCGCGTTGCGGACGCCACGCGGAAGATGGGCGGCGTCATGCTGCTGACCGCCGACCACGGCAACGCCGACCGGATGCTCGACGAGGACGGCACCCCCTTCACCGCCCACACCACCAACCCCGTCCCCTTCGCCGTCATCGGCAGGGAGTGCGCCCTGCGCGAGGGCGGGCGGCTGTGCGACATCTCGCCCACCATCCTCAAGCTGCTGGGCCTCCCCCAGCCGGCGGAGATGACCGGCGAATCGCTGATCCGGTAAACCCCGCACACACAAAAACCGCCCCGCTCATCCGAGCGGGGCGGTTTTTTATGGAAGGGATCAGTTGGCCTGAACGGGGGCTTCCGCTTCGACAGGAGCGGGGGCCTTCTTGGCTTGCGCCTTGCACACGATCATCCAGATCGCTCCGCCCAGCGCCAGCGCGGCGCCGACGTAGAAGAGCCAGTAGCCCACGCCGAGGCTGTAACTGTCGTTCGGAAATCCGCGGGCGCCGAAGTCGCCGCGCAGGAACACGAAGGGGCCAAACGCCAGCACGTCGAAAATGATAACGGGGATGGGCTTGCGCAGGCCGCCGAAGAGAGCCGTCAGCAGAGCAAACAGAGCCATTACGGCGATCAGAACGGCAAACACTGTTCCGGCGACGTCGCCGAGGATGGATTGATACAGATCAATATACTGGATCAGCGATTTGCTTTCGTCGTAGCCGACGATGTAAGGAAGGAAGACGGTCACCGCCATCAGGACGCCGCCCAGCAGGGCGGGGATCATGGGGAGCAGAAGCGCATTTTTCTTTTCGTTCATGTTGTTACCTCCTGTTTTGTTGGGTCAGTCGTCTACGCCGGCCTGTTCAAGCTTCTCCGTTACGCGCGCGTCCACTTCCAGAATGTACGCCCGTTCCTCGTCGGTGAGATCTTCGTTTGCCCAGTTCTGGATCTGGGAGATCTCTTCGCTGTACCGCTCAGAGAGTTCGTTATATTGCTCGATCAGCGACGTGTCGGTCGGATCCGCCTGGTAATCTTTCATGAACGAAATGTAATCGTCCATAAAGGATTCGTAGTTGTCCAGGTCGTTTTTCAGGTCCTTGCGGACCCCGCCCGAGCAGGCGCCCAGGCAGATCGGAAGAGCACACGTCTGAACTCCAGTCACCGACACACATCTCGT
>CAMHOI010000135.1 GCA_946186725.1 uncultured Clostridia bacterium | reverse complement strand
GTGTAGGTGGTGGTCAGGGCGCCGGCGGCCAGGGAGCCGTGGACGGTGCCGGACGCGCCGGCCTCAGACTGCATCTCGACGACCTTGACGGTGGTGCCGAAGATGTTCTTCTGCCCGGCGGCTGACCACTGATCGACGTAGTCGGCCATGGGGCTGGACGGCGTGATCGGGTAGATGCCCGCCACCTCGGTGAACGCGTAGGACACGTGGGCTGCGGCGTTGTTACCGTCCATCGTTTTCTTTTTTCTTGCCATGGATGGATTCCTCCTTGAATAATAGTGCGCGAGAGCTTCGCCCCTTGGGCGATCCATACGAAATCCATTTTATCACCCTTCTATTAAAAAGTAAAGGGGAATTTCATCCTTTCCGGGCTCCGAAAGGGGAAAGAAGTTGACATTTCTCCGATTTGCCCTTATGATATATTTGTGGGAGAACGATTTTGTGAAAGGATGAACTGCTTTTATGTCCGCCAATCCCGACCCTGACCCTGCCCAGACCGTTCTGCACGTCCTGCTGACGCTGACCATGCTCCTGCTGGGGGCGCTGGTACGCGCCGCCGAGGAAGCGATCGTTGTCAGCTCGGACGGCGAGCTGCACCGCCGCGCCGACGAGGGCGACCGCAAGGCCGCCCGCATTCTGGCTCTGACCGGGAGCGCCGACCGCTTCAAGTCCCGTCTGCGCACCGCTGCCGAGCTGTTGAGCATCGCCACACTGCACGGCGCCTTTCTCCTTTTCGGGGACGACGTGTGGGTCGCCGTGTGCGGCTGGACAGCACTGCCGTGGCTGCGTGTGACGATCCTTCTGCTTTTGGCGCTCGCCGCCGTGCTGCTGATGCTCGTGCTGGGCGTTCAGCTGCCCCGCCGCCTGGCCGACCACGCGCGGGAGAAAGCGGCCTACGCTCTCCTGCCCGTCGCCGAGACGGCCGCTCTGCTTGCCGCTCCCTTCGCGGCCGCGGAGAGGGGCCTGAGCGACCTCTTTTTGCGTCTGTTCGGCGTCGATCCCGACGCCGACACCGAGGTGGTCACCGAGGAGGAGATCCGCATGATGGTGGACGCCGGGGAGGAAAAGGGCGTCATCGAAGAGAGCCAGAAGGAAATGATCAACAACATCTTCGAGTTTGACGACATTGCCGCCTCCGACGTCATGACCCACCGAACCGATATTGTGGCCGTCGACCTGAGCGACACCTTCGACGACGTCATCCGTCTGGCCACCGAGGAGGGCGTCTCCCGCATCCCGGCCTACAAGGACGACATCGACGACATCAAGGGCGTCATCTACGTCAAGGATCTGCTCCGCTACGTCGGCTCCCCCCTGCCCGAAGGGGGGCTGTCCGGCATCATGCGGGAGCCGTTCTTCGTGCCCGAGAGCAAGCGGTGCGGCGAGCTGTTCACCGAGATGACCGAGAAGCGCATCCAGATGGCCATCGTTTCGGACGAGTACGGCGGCACCGCCGGCCTGGTCACCATCGAGGACCTGCTGGAGTCCATCGTCGGTTCCATCCAGGACGAGTACGATGAAGAGGAAGAGGACGAGATCATCGAGAACGCCGACGCCACCCTCTCGGTGGACGGTACCGCCGACATCGACGAGCTGGCCGAGCGGCTGGACGTCGAGTTCCCCGAAGGGGATTACGACACCGTCGCGGGCATGATCCTTTCCCTGCTCGGACGCATCCCCGAGGAGGACGAGCATCCCGCCGTGGAGGCCGCCGGCTTCCGTTTCACCGTCGAGAGCATGAGCGAGCGCCGCATTGAACGGGTGCTGGTCGAGCGATCGGAAGAACCGTCGCATGAGGAGAATCGAGAATGAAAAAAACCGCCCGGTACATTGCTCGCGTGGCGCTCATCGCCGCCGTTTACGCCACCCTGACCTATCTGGCCGGACTGGCCGGCATCGCCTACGAGCAGGTCCAGTTCCGCTTTTCGGAGGCGCTGTGCGTGTTGGCCGCCTTCACCCCCGCCGCCATCCCCGGGCTGACCCTGGGCTGTCTGCTGGCCAATCTTGCCAGCCCCCTCGGCCCCATCGACTGGATCTGCGGAACCGCGGCGACCCTGCTGGCGGCGCTGGTCACCTACGCCCTGCGCAGGTGGAAGTGGGTCACGCCCTTGCCCGCCGTGATTTTTAACGCCGTCATCGTCGGCGCGGAGCTGGCCTATCTTTTCGGCGAGAATGCTTTTTGGCCCGCCTTCGGGATCAACGCCCTCTGGGTGGGACTGGGCGAGCTGGCCATGTGCTACGGACTGGGAATGCCCCTCTACTACCTCATTGACAAGACCCCGCCTCTGCGCCGGTTCCTGACGGGAGCCCAAGAATAAAAGGAAAGCCGCCATCCCGTGGGATGGCGGCTTCTTTGTTTCTGCCCGTACCCGATCTTTGCTTCCGTGGGCAGAGGACGATCATTCGCCCTTTCCTATAATATGCAGGGGATCGACGGGGGTATTCTCCCGGGTCATCTCCAGGTGGAGGTGGACGGGCTCCACGCTCTCACAGGGGATCTCGCCAAGCACGGCGAGGGGTTGGTTGGCGGCGACCTCGTCCCCCTGCTTGACCAGGGGCGCGTTCAGCCCGCAGTAGGAGGCGATGATCCCGTTGCCGTGGTCAACCTGCAAAACAAGTCCCCACTTTTTATCCTCCTTGACCGCGATCACGGTGCCGTCGCCCGCCGCTCTGACGGTGGCGCCCAGCGTCCCCGCAACGTCGAGTCCCGTGTGGAGGCGCCAGTCGCCGTAGGTGGGCGCGTACTGCAATTCATCGGTTTTGCAGCCCTTGAGGATCTCGCCCGTCAGGGGCATGACGAAGAAGGCGGCCGCCGGCGTGCCCGCGTCCAACGCTTCCTCTGCGGAGGCGGTCTCCTCCGAAGAAGCGACGGGCGGGGACGCCTCGCTCGACGGCGCCGGATCGTCCGGCTCGTCCGACGAGATCCATTCGTAAGTCGGCAGGGGGGCGCTGGAGGAGGGAGCCGGCGCGTTTGAGGGCGCCTGCGAGGCGGCGCCGGTCCGTGCCCGAAGGACGGGCGAGGCGATATGGGCGCTGAAATAGGCCGCCGCGCCCACCGCCACCAGGCAGAAGGAGAGCGCGACCTTCAGGGCGCGGCGACGCAGGTCGGCAGGGTCGTTGTCACGGATCTTCATGTGCGCAGCACATCCTTTCGCGTTTGACTTTAGTATGGGCCGCCGCATGACTTTTATGCGGCGCTTCTTGCAATCGGCACCCGGTTGCGGTATGATGGAGCCAAAGAGGTGTTTTTGTGGGAAAAGAAGTCAAGACCAACGCCATGCGCATCCTCGATCGCATGAGGATACCCTATCGGATCAACCTGTACGATTGCGGCGAATTCATTGACGGCGTCCACGTCGCCGACGCGCTCGGTCAGCCGCGGGAGTCCTCCTTCAAGACGCTG
>CAMHOI010000134.1 GCA_946186725.1 uncultured Clostridia bacterium | reverse complement strand
GAGGCGGGCCGCCCGCTGGAGGAACGCCGTTGCCCCATCGACGGGGACAAAGTCAAGTCCTGCGTCAAGTGCCCCTCCTGCGCCATCATGAACGGGTTTGGCGGCGCGGGCGCGTTTTCCGACGGCAAGTACAACATCACCAACCAGTTCGGCGGCACCCTGCACGAGCACATCGGCCCGTCCAAGGCGCTGGAGCTGATGCGCTACGTCGACGAGATCAACATGGCCTCGGGCGGCGAGGGCACCAAGCTCTATTCCACCGCCGACAGCCACATCAAAACGCTCTGCATGCAGAACAAGCTGCATCTGCTGGACGCCTCCGTGCGTCACCTCGGCACCGACAAGAACTACGTCGTGCTCGACCACCTCTTCAGCGCCATGAAGGATAAGATCGACTTTCACTTCAACGCCCACGTCGACCGCATCGAGGTGCTGGAGGATGGCTACGCCGTTCTGGTGGGCGGGGAGCGATTCCTCTGCCGGCAGTGCGTGGTCTCCGTCGGGCGCAGCGGGAGCAAGTGGATCGAAGGGGTCTGCCGCGAGCTCGCCGTTCCCACCCTTTCCAACCGGGTCGACATCGGCGTGCGGGTGGAACTGCCCGCCGAGATCTTCGCCCACCTGACGGACGAGCTTTATGAATCCAAGATCGTCTATCGCACCGATACCTACGAGGACCTGGTGCGCACCTTCTGCATGAATCCGCACGGCGCGGTCGTTACCGAGAACACCAACGGCATTGTCACCGTCAACGGCCACAGCTATGAGGATCCCGCCCGCCACACCGAGAACACCAACTTTGCCCTTCTTGTCGCCAAGCATTTTTCCGAGCCCTTCAACGATTCCACCGCCTATGCCGAGAGCATCGCCCGGCTCTCCAATATGCTCGGCGGCGGCGTGATGGTGCAGCGCTTCGGCGACCTGATCCGCGGCCACCGCTCCACCCGCGCCCGTATCGAGGAGGGCTTTGTGCGGCCCACGCTGAACGCCACGCCCGGCGACCTGAGTCTGGTCATCCCCAAGCGCATCCTCGACGGCATCATCGAGATGATCCACGCGCTGGACAAGATCGCGCCCGGCACCGCCAACGACGACACCCTGCTTTACGGTGTGGAGGTCAAATTTTACAACATGGAGGTCGTCGTGAACGATCACCTGGAGACCCGTTATCCCGGGCTGTACATGATCGGGGACGGCAGCGGCGTGACTCACTCCCTCTCCCACGCGTCGGCCAGCGGCGTTTACGTCGCCCGCCATATCCTGGGTTTGGAGGCGTGACCATGCGCGAGGACGCCAGAAAAGGCGGGATCTTCTTCACCGCCTTCGGGGTGGGAGTCACTCTGCTGATCGCGGCCGGCGCCCTGCTGGACCGCAGATGGGCCCTGCCTTCCCTTTTTGAGATCGGGGTCAAGGCGCTGGCTGTGGCGGCGCTCATTGTCGTGCTGCGCCGGTTGGAGGCGACCGCCCTGTTCTCCGGCAGTTTTCTGCGCTCCTGGACGGCGCTGATCCTGCCCGCCGCCGCCCTTCAGTTTCTGCTGGCCTACGCGCCCGCTACCAAAACGGTCGCGACCGCGGACGCGGCGGCCGCCCTGCTCTCCCTCGTTTTCACCGTGCTGTGGGAGGAGTTGCTTTTCCGCGGCCTGGCCGTAGCCCTGTTTGAGAAGAAGGGCCGTCTGCCCGTGTGGAGCGCCGTCCTCTCCGTGGCCGTCTTCGCCGCCTGTCACCTGGTCAATCTCTTCTCCGGCCGGGGCATGGAGTCCGTCCTCCTTCAGGTGGGCTACGCGGTCTGCTTCGGGGCCTTCCTGCTGGGACTGTTCCTGCGCACGCGCACCCTGTTGGCCCCCATGGCCGCCCATTTTCTTCTCAACGGCGTGCGCACCTTCTTTGACCTGCGCAGCGGCATCACCGGCGTTTGGTCGAGCGGTTGGCTCCTCTTCGTGCAGATGCTCCTGCTTCTGTTCCTCGGCGTCTGGATGCTCTGGAAGCCCTGCTCCGTGAAAGAATAAGAAAAGCCCCGCTCGCCGAGCGGGGCTTTTCTGTGCGCGGCGCTCACCGGGCGCCGTTCATTTCACGATCTGCGTGACCACCCACAGGATGCCGTAGATGACCGGCTGGTGGGCGAGATAGATCCACAGCGTGTTCCGCCCGCAAAAGGCGACGGGACGGATGTGCTGGTTGTAGAAGAAAGCGGGCAGCTTGCCCTCGGCGAACCACTTGCCCAGGTTGGCGCCCAGAAAAAAGAGGCACATCCAGGGCAGCAGGGGGTAGTAGTCGGCAGAAGCAAAGCCGGGCGCCACGATCCCGATGGGGAAGAGCCAGGGGCAGTTCACGACGGCCTCGGGGAGGGCGGCACGGTATCCGAACAGCCACAGATAGCCGTCCGAAAGGGGCCGGGTCACGAGAAAGAGCGCCGTCCACAGCGGCAGCGCGAGCAGGAAGGGGAGCCGGTCCGTCCCTCGCCCGATCAGGGCGTAGAGGAGCATGCACACCGCCAGCAGGTGCAGGATGCCGAACCGGATCGTCAGGCCGGCAAACCCCGCGTAGGTCTCCAGCGCCCACGTGACCAGCGTCAGCGCCAGCGCGATGGCCAGCAGCTTGGCGCCGCGCTTGGCGTTGGAGCGGGACAGACGGCAGCTGATGCCCGAAATGAGCACGAACAGCCCCGCGAACCAGGGGCTCGCCGGCGCGAAGAAGTTGAGCAGAGTGCGCCCGAGTGCCATATCGAACAGATATGTCATCGTGTAGAACGCGTGGAAGAAGACCATGCAGATGATGGCCACCCCGCGGATCTCGTCCAGCAGATGAATGCGTTTTCCCTTTGCCATGCCGACTCACCTCCGATCCTAACGAAAGTGTACCATATTCTCCCTGAAATCTCAATGCCGAATTGACAAATCCACCCCTTTCCCTTATAATGAGAAAAGAAATTCAACGTCAAGGAGGTCACACTGATGAAATTTGTCTGTCCCGTCTGCGGTTACGTCTATGAGGGCGATACCCCGCCCGAATTCTGCCCCCAGTGCAAGGTCCCCGGCTCCCGCTTCACCGTCATGGAGGAGGCGGAGAAGACCTGGGCCGCCGAGCACGTCCTCGGCTGCGCCAAGGGCGTCGATCCCCGCATCGTCGAGGGCCTGCGCTCCAACTTCACCGGCGAGTGCAGCGAGGTCGGCATGTATCTGGCCATGGCCCGCGTCGCCTACCGCGAGGGCTACCCCGAGATCGGCGCTTACTGGGAGAAGGCCGCCTATGAGGAGGCCGAGCACGCCGCCAAGTTCGCCGAGCTTTTGGGCGAAGTCGTGACCGATTCCACCAAGAAGAATCTGGAAATGCGCGTCGACGCCGAGAACGGCGCCACCGCCGGCAAGACCGAGCTGGCCAAGAAGGCCAAGGAGCTGGGGCTTGACGCCATCCACGACACC
>CAMHOI010000133.1 GCA_946186725.1 uncultured Clostridia bacterium | reverse complement strand
GTGCCTACGCCCACGCGGCCTCCCTCGCGTTGGAGGCGGCCGGGATCGTTACCATGGCGCCCGTCACCTTCTGTTCCATGACCTGTGAATACTTCCTGTTCGGTAAGCTGGACGCTCTTCTGGCATCCTTTGATGCGATCGAGAGGACCTCCGATTTTGCCGGCGAGGTCACCCTCCGTTTTGCTGTGGAGAGCGACCGGCTGGCGGCGCTCATCGCCGCCGTCAAGGACGCCACGGCCGGACAGGTCGACGTCTCGGCCGGGGAAGAAACCTACCGCGCCGTCGTAAAAAAATAGAGTGCTTTTGCAAGTTTTGTCGAATACTATGGTAGAATTGAGATTGAATCCGGAAAGGCGGTGCCTAATATGTCCGAGTGCCCTCGTGTCTATACCGAGCGAATGGAGCACGTCCTGCTGCGTCCCGAGGCCGCTTTCAGCGACGCTTCCCTCGGCCGCGACCGCCCAGAGGAGCCCTGTGAACTGCGCACTTGTTACCAGCGGGATCGTGACCGCGTGGTGCATTCCCGCGCTTTCCGCCGCCTCAAGCACAAGACCCAGGTCTTTCTCTCGCCAGAGGGGGACCACTACCGCACCCGTCTGACTCACACCATCGAAGTATCGCAGATCGCCCGCACCATCGCTCGCGCACTCCGTCTCAACGAGGATCTGACCGAAGCCGTCGCCATGGCCCACGACCTCGGCCACACCCCCTTCGGTCACGCCGGTGAGCGAGCGCTTGACGCCTGCTATGCGCCCGGCTTCCATCATTATGAGCAGGGGGTCCGCGTGGTGGAGCGCATCGAATCGCAGGGGCGCGGTCTCAACCTGACCCGTGAGGTGCGCGACGGTATCCTGCGTCACACGGGCGGCGACTGGGCCTCTACGCTGGAGGGAAGGATCGTCCGTGTGAGTGATCGCATCGCCTATATCAATCATGACATTGACGACGCCGAGCGTGCCGGCATCCTCACCGCGGACGACATTCCGCTTCCCATTCGCGAGGCGCTCGGCCACACCAAGTCCGATCGCATCGACACCCTTGTGCGCTCGGTCGTGCGCGCCAGCACCGATCGCAGCGAGATCGCCATGGAGCCGGAGATCGAGCAGTATTACGACGCGCTGCACACCTTTTTATTCGAGCGCGTATATACCAACCCCGTCGCCAAAGGGGAAGAGGTCAAGGTCAACGATATGATCCGCTGGCTCTTCGATTATTACTGCAAGCATCCCGACGCCATCCCCGAGGATTATGACTTCATCATCGAGCGGGAGGGCGTCGAGCGCGCCGCCGTCGACCACATCGCCGGCATGACCGACCGCTACGCCGAGTCGGCGTTTGAAGACCTTTTCATCCCGCGCCCCTGGAAGGCGTGATCCATTGCGCCGGCATACCCGATCGGAGGTGATCCCATGCGGCTGAGCGACTCCTTTTTGATGGAGATCAAATCACGCAATGACATTGAATCCGTCATTTCTCCTTACGTTGCGCTCAAGCGCCGTGGGAGCAATCTGGTCGGTCTGTGTCCCTTCCACAACGAAAAGACCGGCTCCTTCACCGTCTATCCGCAGAACGGTTCCTTCTACTGCTTCGGCTGCGGCGTGGGCGGCGACGTTGTCACCTTTCAGATGAAGATCGAGAACGTCGACTATATGGAGGCCGTCCGCATGCTGGCCGACCGCTGCGGCCTCGCCATGCCCCAGGAGGGCTACGACGACTCCCTCCAGAAGCTGCGCCTTCGCATTTATGAGGCCAACCGTGAGGCCGCCCGCTTTTTCCATGCGTCGCTTCACGCTCGGGAAGGAAAAGCGGGCTTGGACTATCTGACCGGACGGGGCCTGTCCGAGGGGATCATCCGCCGTTTCGGGCTGGGCTTCGCCCCCGACAGCTGGTCTGCCCTTACCGATCATCTGCACCGCAAGGGCTTTGATGACGATCTGTTGGCGCAGGCCGATCTGGTCACCCGCCGCAAGAACGGCGGCGGATGCTTCGATCGTTTCCGCAAGCGCGTTATGTTTCCCATCATCGACCTTCGCGGCAACGTGGTCGCCTTCGGAGGGCGGAAGCTGCCCGATGACGATTCGCCCGCCAAATATATCAACACCTCCGATACCCCCGTGTACAAGAAAAGCCACACCGTCTACGCCATGAATCTGGCAAAGAATTCCAAGGCGGCCAATCTCATCCTCTGCGAGGGGTATATGGATGTTATCGCCCTGCATCAGGCCGGTTTGGACAATGCCGTCGCCGCCTGCGGGACCTCCTTCACCGACGAGCAGGCCAAGCTGCTCTCCCGCTATACCAAAGAGATCATCGTCACCATGGATGCCGACGCAGCCGGGCAGAAATCCACAGACCGCACCATCGGCATCCTCAACCGCACCGGCGTGCGGGTGCGCGTCCTCCGTTTGCCGGAGGCCAAGGACCCCGACGAATACATCCGCCGTTTCGGCCCGGAGCGGTTCCGCGGTTTGCTGGACGGTGCCGGCAACGACATCGAGTATCAGCTGCAGTCCGCCTTGGTCAAATACGATGTCGACACCGACAACGGCCGGCTTCAGTATCTGCGGGAGGCCGCCGTCATCCTGGCTAACGTTGACGACAGCATTGCCCGCTCGCTCTATACCGCGCGTCTTTCCGAAACCTATCATATCCCCGTCGAGAGTCTGGAGCGGGAGATCAAGGCCATCGAGCGCCGCCGCCGTTCCTCCGAGAGGAAGAAGGAAGCGGCTAAGATCGTCTCCGGAGCGACCGCGCCGGATCGCGTCAATCCCCAGCGTGCCGCCAACCTCGGGGCCGCCGTCGCCGAGGAAAACATCCTCAACATTCTGATGATGCACCCTGCACTCTACGACCAGGAAGGACTGCGCGTGAGCGCGGACGACTTCGTGACCGACTTCAATCGCCGCGTCTATGAGCGGCTGGCCGAGTGCATAGGGCAGGGAATGACCCCGGACGTCGCCCTGTTCAGCGGTGTCTTTACCGCCGAGGAAATGGGCCGTGTCGTCGCCATCCTGAACAAGTCGGTCGGCGGCGACGTCGCCAAAGAGGAACTGCGCGATTGCATCCAACGGCTGCGCCGTGAAAAAAACAGGCAAACCTCAACCGATGCGTCCCGCATGGACGAATCGGACTGGGCGCAAAAAATCAAAGAGATCAGCCAAACCAAGAGAGGAGATCAAAAGCAATGAATTCCATCGACTTTGACAAAGGGCGTGACGATCTGAATTCCGAGAGTTTTTCTTTGAACAAGGACAGCGATCCCCTTGCTCTGGACGCCGATGAAAAGGACGAGCCCCTGCTCGATCTGAACATCGACCTCATGGCCGAGGAACCGACGGCGGAAGACCTGGAAGAGGTCGAGCCCGAGGATCTCGACGACGCCATGAACCTGGAGAGCATTTCGCTGGACGATCCCGTCAAGCTTTATCTCAAGGAGATCGGTCG
>CAMHOI010000132.1 GCA_946186725.1 uncultured Clostridia bacterium | reverse complement strand
GGAGGAGACCACCTATCTCAAATTCTACGTTCTGCAGATTCTGGATCCGAGAGGATAGAAAGGAGGATTCGCCATGTCCCTCAAAGACACCTGGAAGGAGACCGGCAAGGAGCTCGGTCACGGCTTCCGCGACCTGGGCAAGGCCCTCGTCAAGACCGCGGCGCACGCGGCGGACAAGGCCGACAAATGGGCCAACGGCAACGAAAACGAAGATACCGTTCCCACCACGGCCGAAGAGGTCAAGCCCGACACCGAACAACCCAAGAAAGACTGACGCCCGTTCAAATTGAATCAACGGAGGTATATCGAATATGAAACAGTCCGCTCTCGGCAGGATCATCCGCATCGCGGTCTGCGTGGCCATTTTGGTCGCCGCCGTCACCGTCGGCTTCGCCACGGGGCAGTTCACCCTGGAAAGCTTCGGCAAGATCAACGTGAACTTCGCCGCTATCCTCAAGGTCATCGTCATGGCCTGCGCCGTGTTCGCGGTGCAGATGCTGCTCAGTCTGCTCCTCAGTCTGCCCAAGCCGGAGAATCATCGAGCGCGTTCCATTCTGTCCATCCTTTCCAGTTTGCTCAAGTACGTCGCCTTTCTCGTCGTGCTCTGCTGGGGGCTGACCATTCTGGGCGTCAACGTCTCCACCATCGTCGCCAGCGTTGGGATTTTGGCTTTGATCGTCGGCTTTTCGGCGGAGAGCTTGATTTCCGACGTCGTCACCGGCGCCTTCATGCTGTTTGAGAATCAGTACAACGTCGGCGACATCGTGGAGGTGGACAATTTCCGCGGCACCGTCACCAGCATCGGTATTCGCACCACCTGCATCACCGACCCCGGCGACAACGTCAAGATCGTCAACAACTCCGCCATGAAGAACATCCTCAACCGCTCCGACAAGCTTTCCCGCAGCGTCAGCGACATCGCCGTGCCCTACGCGACCGACCTGGCCTGGCTGGAGAGCGAGATCCCCGCCCTGATGGAGCGGATCTACGAGACGCGCACCGACGTCTTCAAGGCGCCGCCCCGCTATCTCGGCGTGCAGTCGCTGGCGGACAGCTCGGTCGTCCTCCGCTTCGTCGTCAACGTGGACGAGAAGGACATCTATTCGGGTGCCCGTCTGCTCAACCGCGATCTTCTCCTCGGCTTCCGTTCCCTGGGCGTGGAGTGCCCCTTCCCCCAGCTCGACGTGCACAAGGACTGATCCTTTCTTATTTCGCGTTAAGAAAGGAGGTCGTTTGCTTTGTCCCTTGTTTATCGTGACGAGTTTCGCTGGGACCCCGATCTGAACGAGGATCGCGTGCCGGAGGAGCTGCTGAACGCGCCCGAATATCCCGCGCTTTCCTGCGAGGAGATCTCCGCGCCCGCCGCCGAATGGCAGGCGCCTCCGGAGTATGAGCAGGAGACGACCCTCTCCGCGCGGGAGGCCGATCGCAGCAGGGAAAAGCGGCGTGAAGCCGTCAAAAAGCTCTTCGCCGTCCCCGTGGCGGCGTCGGTGGCGGTCGCGTCTATCGTCTTCGCCGCCTTCGGGCAGGACCCGCTCAAAAACGACGTCCTCGCGGGCGCGCTCTCCCTGATCGGCGTTTCCTCGGCCAAGACGGCGGTGCCGCTGCCCGCGCTGGACGGCGAGGTGACCTATTACTACCACGTGACCTACGCGCCCACGGGCGCGAGCTACGACGCCTCGCTCAAGAACGACGACGGTCTGGCCGACGTCAAGGCCTGGGTGACCAAGCAGGGCGGCGATCCCGCCACCATGCTCCGCTATCGGTGCGACGTCACTCCCACCGGCCGCAAGCCGAGCGAGGGCGCGGTCTACGTCGGCGACGTCGACGACTTCGACAACCTCTATTTCGTCTCCGGTTCTCTGGTCGATACCTATACCGTCGACGTCTATTACGAGGCCTACGCCAAGAGCGGCGGTGAGACCGATCCCTTCCCCAAGCTGGGCAATCTTGACCCCGACTTCGCGGGCAAGTACGCCTGGAGCGGGCAGGGCTCGGAGGAGTATGTCGTCGTCTCCGCCGACGGCGTGAACAACAGCTTCCTTCACGCCGGGACCTACTACACCGCAAGCGGCGTCAAGGCGGGCGGCGTCTCCGGCGCGTCCTACGACAGGTCGACCAACACCCTGACGCTCACCGATTATCACGGCGCTTTTGTCGACGTCAACCTCATGGGCAACGGCTTCACGGTCAAGCTGGTCGGGGACAACACGCTGGATTATCTGTCCGTTTGGGGCGCCATGTACGGCGGGAGCGTCACCTTCACGGGCGACGGCTCCCTGACCCTCAACAAGAGCGGAAAGGCCGCCTCCGGCCTCCTGCTCAACTGTGAGTACAGCGCCTCCTGCCTGATGATCGACAGCGGCGTCACGCTGGAGATCTACGGCCAGCCCGCCCTCTTTATCGGCGACAGTCTGATGGAGGAGACGATCTTCGTGCGTGAGCCCGTCAGGATGTCGGGCGGCACGGTCACCGTTGAGAAAGCCGGCACAAACGAGGACGGCGATCCCTGCTACACGGTCAACGTGACCGATCCGAGCGGACAGCCCGCGACCCACGTCACCTTCAAGCCCGCGTCATAGCACAATGCAACAAGCGCGTGGAAAGTTCGCTTTCCACGCGCTTGTTGATTCTGCGGGGTTATTCGACTCCGGAGCGGAAGGATTGGATTTCGCCCAGTTCACCGAGCTGGATCTGATAGCGGACAGGATCGTTGAATTCGCTCGTCATCAGGTCGATCGTGTCTGCGAAACCCGTCTCGCTGAGGTCGGCGCCCGTCAGCCGGAGCAGCGCCGACGCCGTCCAAAGATATTCGCTCTCCCCGACGTCCTCGGCGTCCCCGCCCGGGTGTTGGCGGCGGAAAGAATCCCGCTTGCTCTTGTCCGTAAAGGCCACGCTCAGCGGTGCTTCGAGGTACCAGACCGTGCCGCCTTGCGCGTCCTCGGTGTAGTAGAAATCATGCTTTCCCAGGGTCAGATACAGCGTCACATCCGTCTTTTTGGCCAGCTCGGCGGGCAGAGACTTCTCGCCGCCGACGTTGGCGGGGGAGGGGTCTGACAGCTTCAGCCACAGCGGCTCGTCGCTCTGCATCCCCTCCTCGGGATCGTATCGGTATTCGTACCAGTCGCCGTTGCCGCGCTGATACCGGGCCGACGTAACCGTGACCTGCCGTGTCTCGGTGTCGAGAGAATAATAGGTTTGGGTCGGCCGACCGCCGTCCGGACTGACGTACGCCGTCGCGGAACGGGCAGTCCCGCCTTTCCACCCCCAGACGTGAACGAACACGCCGTCTATGGTGTCCATGTAGTCATGGTTTTCATCCTGCTCGGCTCTTTCAAACGCCTGCCGTACCGCCTCGTCGGCGCGGAAGACGCCCTCCGGCGTCTCACCCGTGAAGGTCAGTTCTTTCGGCGCGCAGGCCGTCAGCAGCATCAGTATCGCGGCCGCGGC
>CAMHOI010000131.1 GCA_946186725.1 uncultured Clostridia bacterium | reverse complement strand
GATGCAATTCCTCGTCCAACTCCAGTACGGCACGAAAAAACTCGGGACTGTTCTCCTGACGGGAATAGGCGCGCAGCTCGCCCTTAACGGTACGGAAGGCGCGGCGCATGACCATGATCTTAACGCAGTCGGGCGCGACGTCCAGACCGCTCTCTCCCCAGTCACGCGCCATCTCGGCAAGGCGGGTGAAGCTGACGACCTCCGCCACGTCAGTAGAGGCACTGCCGATGAGCGTCAGCACGGCGCGCTCGCTCTGATAGGTATTTTGCTCGGGCACGAGCAGAAGAAGGCCGGCGTCGCCCTGCGCAACCGATTCCGCGATCCTATGACGGAGCCAATACGTCTTACCCGAGCCGGACGGTCCGAGGATCAGATGAAGCACGCGATCCCCTCCTTTCAGATGATTCCAAGATACCACGATGAGCGTCCCAAAATCGGGACTGTGTTTTGCAAAAAGCCGCCCGTGGGCGGCTTTCAGACGTCAGAGTTGGTAGACCCCGGAGGCGAGCAGAGCGACGGTCTCCCGCCCGCAGCGCACGAGCTGATAAACCGGCTCGTTGAAGGTGTAGAGGCGCTCAACGGAAAAGGTTTCGGTGTCCACGCTCTCCACGCAGCAGCTCTCGGTGTTACAAACGATGAGGCGGCCGTTTTCCGCGCACAAACCGCAGGGGCGGGAAAACGCGGCATCCTTGGCGCTGCCGATGCGAAGCTCCTCTCGCATGGAGGGGAAACGGTAGCGCACGATGGTGTCGCCCTGCGAATAGGAAAGCCAGAAGCTGTCGCCGAAGGCAGCGACGCCCGATGGCCCATGCCCCTGATAGGTCAGCATCCCGCGCCACTCGATGAAGCCGTCTGCGGAAAAGATCGCGCTCTCCCCCGTCGGATAAACGCACAAGAGGCGTCCCTCGGACAGCTCGGCAACACGATAGTTGATATAGTCGGGAAGCTGAACGGCGATGGCGGCGTAGGCGTCGCCGAATTTGCCGCGCAGATAAACGTCCTTGGTCACCGGCATCGCCTGCCCGGAGCGAAAGGAACAGAGACGATAGGTCACGACGGCCTGCGTCTCGTCCACCTGCTCCTGCGAGACGATAACAACGCCATCGGGAACGGCGACGATTTCGGCGGCGTTATCTTCAAAGATCTTTAACATGGCGGTTGCCTCCACACATTCTAAAACGCGGCCTTGCGGATGCGCTCCATCGCCTCGGCGGTCTTGTCGGCGTCGCCGAAGGCGGTCAGGCGGAAAAAGCCCTCCCCGTTGCGGCCGAAGCCGGCGCCGGGGGTGCCGACCACGCCGGCGGTCTCCAGCAGGCGGTCGAAGAAGGCCCAGGAGTCCATCCCGCCCGGACAGCGGAACCAGACGTAAGGCGAGGATTTGCCGCCCGTGTACCAAACGCCCATCTCGTCAAAGGCGGCGGTCATCACGGCGGCGTTGCGGCGGTAGTAGGCCAGCGTTTCCCTGACCTGGCGCTGACCCTCGGGGGTGAAGACGGCAGCCGCCGCGCGCTGGACGATATAGGGAACACCGTTGAACTTGGTGGTCTGGCGGCGGGTCCACATCTTATTGAGGCACATGCCGTCGAACACAAGATCGCAGGGCACGATGGTGTAGCCGCAGCGCGTGCCGGTGAAGCCGGCGGTCTTGGACAGGGAGCAGACCTCGATCGCGCAGCGGCGGGCGCCCTCGATCTCATAGATGCTGTGGGGCAGGTCGGGATCGGTGATGAAAGACTCGTAGGCGGCGTCGAAGAGGAGGATGGCGCCGTTGTCGACGGCGTAATCGACCCAGCACTTGAGCTGCGCCTTGTTATACACGGCGCCGGTCGGGTTGTTGGGTGAGCAGATGTAGATGATGTCGGCTTTGACGCCGGGGTCAGGCAGCGGGAGGAAGCCGTTGGATTCGTTGGCGTCGGCGTAGATCACCCTGCGGCCGGCCATGACGTTGGTGTCGACATAGACGGGATAGACGGGATCGGGCACGAGCACGGTGTTGTTCTGATCGAAGAGGTCGAGCAGATTGCCCAGGTCGCTCTTGGCGCCATCGCTGATGAAGATCTCATCCGGCGCGAGCGAGACGCCGCGTTCGCCGTAATAACCGCGCACGGCCTCCCGCAGAAAATCGTACCCCTGCTCGGGCCCGTAGCCGTGGAAGCCGGCGGCGGTCGCCATATCGTCGACGGCGGCGTGAAGCGCCTCGATGACGGCGGGGCACAGGGGGCGGGTGACGTCGCCGATGCCCATGCGGATGACGGAGCGGTCGGGATGGGCCGCGGTGAAGGCGGCAACCTTCTTGGCGACGGTGGAGAAGAGATAGGACTCCGCGATGTCGCGGTAGTGGGTGTTGACGTGGATCATGGGGATATCCTCCTATTCCGTCGCAGATGAAGGCGGCGGGGCCGGTCATGAACACGGTGCCGTCGCTCTCGTAACGGATGACGAGATCGCCGCCGCGCAGGTGGACGACGACGTCCTCCCCTCTCGGCGCGAGGCCGTTCTCGACGGCGGCCACGCAGACGGCGCAGGCGCCGGTGCCGCAGGCCCAGGTCTCCCCGCTCCCCCGCTCCCACACACGCATTTGGAAGGCGCCGTCGGGCAGGGGCTTGACAAACTCGGTGTTGACCCGTTCGGGGAAGATGGGATCGTTCTCAAACGCGGGGCCGATGCGCTCCAAATCGAGGCCGTCGACGTCGTCGACGAAAAGGACGCAATGGGGATTGCCCATGGAGACGCAGGTAACGGTGTGCTCCCCGCCGCCCACCGTCAGGGTGCGGCCGACGACGGTGTCGGTCTCGCTCACGACGGGAATGTCGCGCGCGGACAGGACGGCCCTGCCCATGTCGACGGTGACGGAGACGACGACGCCGTCTTCGACGCGGAGATCGAGCGTCTTGATCCCGCTGAGGGTCTCGAGGGTGATACGGGTCTTGTCGGTCAGGCCGCGGTCATAAACGAACTTGCCCACACAGCGGGTTCCGTTGCCGCACATCTTGCCCTCGCTGCCGTCGGCGTTGAACATCCGCATACGGAAGTCCGCGACCTCGGAGGGCAGGATGAGGATGAGTCCGTCGCTGCCGATCCCGAACCGTTGGTCGCTGACCCGGCGGGCGAGCGCCTCAGGATCCTCAGCGGTCTCAAAGCCGTTGACGTAAATGTAATCGTTGCCGATGCCGTGCATCTTGGTAAAAGGAATGCCCAAAGCGGCCACCTCGACTTTCTTCTTTTCATTTTAGCACAACAAAGCGCCGCGGGCAACTATAAAAATAGAAATCCCGTGAATTATTAGGGTTGACAAACGGGGCAAATTCGCATATACTGTGAAAGACGCGGTGCCATCGCCAAGTGGTAAGGCAAAGGTCTGCAAAACCTTCATCCCCAGTTCAAATCTGGGTGGCACCTCCAAAGGAAAACCCGCAGGTTCACATTGAACTTGCGGGTTTTCCTTATTCATGA
>CAMHOI010000130.1 GCA_946186725.1 uncultured Clostridia bacterium | reverse complement strand
AGGCCGTCGACCGCCAGGAAGGCCTCCGGGATGGCGAGGCGGCGGTTGGCGGAGTCGTCGAGCGTGCGCTCGAACCACTGGGCGGAGGCGGTCAGGGCCGGGTTCATCGCCTCGCAGATCACGAAGCGGGCCAGCCCCGCCATCCGCTCCGAGCGCATGGGATTGCGCTTGTAGGCCATGGCGGAGGAGCCGATCTGGCCCTTCTCGAAGGGCTCCTCGACCTCCTTGAGGTGAGCGAGCAGACGCAGGTCGTTGGTGAACTTGGCGGCGCTCTGCGCGATCCCCGCGAGGACGTTGAGCACGAGAGAATCGGTCTTGCGCGAATAGGTTTGGCCGGAGACGGGCTCGACGCGGGCAAAGCCCATCTTCTCCGCGATGAGGGCGTCGAGGCGGCGGCACTTCTCGTGGTCGCCGTCGAAAAGCTCGAGAAAGCTCGCCTGGGTGCCGGTGGTGCCCTTGCACCCGAGCAGCGCGAGGCGATCAAGACGGTGGTCGAGCTCGTCCAGATCGGTCAGCAGGTCGCGGATCCACAGCGTGGCGCGCTTGCCGACGGTGGTGGGCTGGGCGCTCTGGAAATGGGTAAAGGCCAGGGTGGGCAGGTCGGCGTTGGCGCGGGCGAAGGAAGCGAGCTTGGCGACCACGCCGAGCAGCTTGCCGCGGACGAGGCGAAGCGCCTGACGCATGACGATGATGTCGGTGTTGTCCCCGACGTAGCAGCTCGTCGCGCCGAGGTGGATGATCCCCTTGGCGGTCGGACACTGGACGCCGTAGGCGTACACGTGGCTCATGACATCGTGACGGCAGACCTTTTCCCGCTCCTCGGCGACCTCAAAATTGACGTCGTCAAGATGGGCGGCCAGTTCGTCGATCTGCGACTGAGAGATGTCCAGCCCCAGCTCCTTCTCCGATTCGGCCAGCGCCAGCCAAAGCCGGCGCCAGGTGGAAAATTTCTTTTGGGAAGAGAAGAGATACTGCATCTCTTTGCCGGCATAGCGGGCGGAAAGAGGGCTTTGATAACGGTCGTACATAACGCACCTCCGAGCAAAAAATACCATACGGTGGTATTATACACTGTTTTGCGGGGATTGTCTACAACAGGGGGACATGTTTTTCGGCTTTTTTTGCCCTTGACAATCCTTCGGGCGATGTGATATGATAGTATGCGCTCCGAGAAACGGAGAGGTATCGAAGCGGTCATAACGAGGCGGTCTTGAAAACCGTTTGGCGGCAACGCCACATGGGTTCGAATCCCATCCTCTCCGCCAAAGTCCCCTCCGGCAGAGCCGTTTTGAATAGCGAGATCACCGTCACTTGCAGAAGTACCCAAGTGGTGAAGGGGCTCCCCTGCTAAGGGAGTAGGTCGGGTAACCGGCGCAAGGGTTCAAATCCCTTCTTCTGCGCCAGAGAAAGCGCACCCCATCCGGGGGGCGCTTTCTTTTGTGTTTTGGGTGAAATTGGTTTTATGTAAACCTCGCCGCACGCAACGGAGAAAAGTGACGGCGGGCAGTTGCATTGCGGCGCGGAATGTGGTATGATTTTTGCAGTTTCCGGCAAGGAGGAACGAGGATGAACAAGGACGCGTTTTGGCCGCTGACGGGCGGTACCCTGCTGCGCGGGGTGCTCTACCACGCCATGTGCCTGCTGGTCACGCTGGGCGTCATGGCGGTGATCCCCGGAAAATGGGGCGCGTTTGCGGCGCAGATCCCCGCGCTGCTTCTCGTGACGGTCCTCCCCTACCGCACCTTCTATCAGGTCGGCTTCCGCGACTGCAACAAGGTCCGATACGAGCAGATCCGGCGGGACACCTTCAAGGGGCTCAAGGCCGCCGCGCTGGGGTATCTCCCCTTCCTGCTGGCGTCGGTCGGGATCGTGCTGGCGCGCCTCGGCGTTCTGCCCGAGGAGTATCTCCCCTACTATCGGCTGATCAACGCCCCGTTTCTGGCGCTGATGCAGTCCCTGATCCCCACGGGGCTGACCTTTGCCGAGGTGCCCGTCGCGCAGGTGGCGCTGACGGCTGCGACCTCGCTGATCCTGCCGCTGGCCGCCGGGCTGGGCTACCGGTTGGGGCTGGACCGGATCCCCTCCCCCTTTGGCAAAAAACAGCAGGTCGGGGAGTGACGTTCTTTGCCGCTTTGCATTGACAAAGCGAAGCGAGTATGGTATACTGTTCCCGTTCCCATACTGTCGCCCTCTGCACCTCGCGGCAGAGGGTGCTTTTTCTATCCCCGACAACAGAAAAACGGAGGAAGTTCCATGACTATCATCGACGTACTGACGGAAAACGCGCGGCGCTGGCCCGACGAGGTCTCCCTGGTGGAGATCAACCCCCAGTTTCAGCCCGAAAGCCGTATCACCTGGCGCGATTACGCCCTCATGCAGCCCGAGCCGGGTCAGCCATTCCGCCGGGAGATCACCTGGAAGACCTTTGAGGAGAGCGCCAACCGCTTCGCCAACCTCCTGCTCACCCGCGGCTGCAAGCGGGGGGACAAGGTCGCCGTCCTGCTGATGAACTCCATCGAGTGGCTGCCCATCTACTTCGGCGTGCTGAAGGCGGGCGCCATCGTCGTGCCTCTCAACTACCGCTACACCGCCGAGGAGATCCTCTACTGCCTGGACAAGGCCGACTGCTCCATGCTGGTGTTCGGGCCCGAGTTCATCGGGCGCGTAGAGGCCATCGCCGACCGTCTGGCCGCCGTCAAGCACCTCTTTTACGTGGGTGAGGGCTGTCCGACCTTCGCCGACCCCTACAACGCCATGATCGGCTACTGCTCGGCCACCGCGCCCGACATCCCTCTGACCGAGGAGGACGACGCCGCCATCTACTATTCCTCCGGCACGACGGGCTTTCCCAAGGCCATCCTCCACAAGCACCGCAGTCTCATCCATTCCTGCCGCGTAGAGCAGGCCCACCACGGGCAGACCCACGAGGACGTCTTCCTGTGCATCCCGCCCCTCTACCACACGGGCGCCAAGATGCACTGGTTCGGTTCCTTCCTGGTGGGCGGCAAGGCCGTTCTGCTCAAGGGCACCAAGCCGGAGTGGATCTTCGACGCCGTTTCGCAGGAGAAGTGCACCATCGTCTGGCTCCTCGTCCCGTGGGCGCAGGACATCCTGGACGCCATCGAGCGGGGCGATCTGAAGCCGGAGGAGTATCAGCTCGACCAGTGGCGGCTGATGCACATCGGCGCTCAGCCCGTGCCGCCCTCCCTCATCCGGCGGTGGCTGACCGTCTTCCCCCATCACAAGTACGACACCAACTACGGCCTGTCCGAGTCCATCGGGCCGGGATGCGTCCATCTGGGCATGGAGAACGTGCACAAGGTCGGCGCCATCGGCAAGGCCGGCTACGGCTGGGAAACCAGAATCGTGGATGAAAAAGGGGTTCCCGTGCAGCAGGGCCAGGTGGGCGAATTGTGCGTGAAGGGCCCCGGCGTCATGACCTGCTACTATCACGATC
>CAMHOI010000129.1 GCA_946186725.1 uncultured Clostridia bacterium | reverse complement strand
CTGGAACACCATGGCAATGTCGCGGTCCTTGGGGGCGACGTCGTTGACCAGCTTGTCGCCGATGTAGAGCTCGCCGTCGGTGATCTCCTCCAGGCCGGCGATCATGCGCAGCGTGGTGGACTTACCACAGCCGGAAGGGCCGACCAGAATGATGAACTCCTTGTCCTGGATCTCCAGGCAGAAGTCAGAAACGGCGACCACGTTGCCCTGGTACTTCTTGTAGATGTTCTTGAGCGTCAAACTTGCCATAAGGGTGAACCTCCTGTTTTCTGAAAGCGGAGCGGGGCCCGCTCCGCCTATTTGTGCCACTTTATTATAGCAAACCGCGCCCCCCAAAACTATGCTTTTTGTTACCAAAGTTTTGAAAGCGGCTTTATGGATTTTCACGAAGGCAAAAGCCACGTTTTAGCGACTTATACAAAAATGTGATAAATTGATCGTGAAGGTAGGGCAGATTCGTCAAGAGGCCGATTTTTCCGTCACCGGCAGGAAGGGGTCTGCTTCGGGCGACGCGAGAAAGCGGTCGGCGCCCACGAGGACGCCCCCGTCGGTCAGGACCCGGGCGTAACGCGGCTCCTGCCCGGTCAGACGAAAGCAGGTCAGCGTCAGTGCCCGCCCCAGGTGCTCGCGGGGGGAAAAGCCCTGCTCCTCCAGCGCCGCAAGGTAGGCCGCCTCCCCCTCGCCGGGCGGATCGGGCAGGAAGATCGTTTTCTCCCACACCGGATCGGGATCGACCTCGCACCCGCGGTCCTTCAGCCACATCGCCTGCTCGAAAGGGGAGCCGAAAACGGCCGGCGCCTCCCCGCTCCGGGCCGTCAGGGCGTCGGCGCCCAGAAGGAGGCAGACCCCCGCCGCCACGCCGGCCAGCAGGCGCCCCGCCGACAATCGGAAACAAACCCCTCGTTTCATACGCCTCACCCCTTCCCGAAAGTCTATTCCCCAGCAAGACACAAAATACCATTTTCCGGCAACCCGCTTCGACAACATCGGCAAGCCCTTCTTGGTATCATAGGAGAAAAAGCCGCTGCATACAGATGCAACAGCGAAGTGCGTCCCGGCCAGACCGGGAGGAGGAAAGGAAGGGGAAAATCATGACCATGTATCTGCCCGAGGGGCAAGGCCCCCATCGCGCGCCCATGACGCTGACGTCGCTTGGCGAGGCCATGGAGCGCCGCCGCATCCTGGAGGCCAGAGCGGTGATGTGCGACAGCGAGCACAATCTCATCGTCGACCTGGACGGCATCCGCGGGGTCATCCCGCGGCAGGAGGGGGCGGTCGGCATCCGCGAGGGGAGCGTGCGCGATATCGCGCTGATCTCCCGCGTCAACAAACCCGTTTGCTTCACCGTCACCCGATTGACCCAGGAGAGCGGCCGCCCGCTGGCGTTGCTTTCCCGCCGGGCGGCGCAGGAGCGGTGCGAGGAGGACTATCTGGGCCGCCTGCGCCCGGGCGACGTGATCCCCGCGCGCGTGACCCATCTGGAAAGCTTTGGCGCCTTTTGCGACATCGGGTGCGGCGTGGTCGCCCTGATGCCCATCGACGCCATCAGCGTGTCCCGCATCGCTCATCCGCGGGACCGGTTCCGCCCCGGCGACGACATTTACGCCGTGGTGCGAGGCATCGATCAGGCGGGCCGCATCACCCTGTCCCACCGGGAGCTGCTGGGTACGTGGGAGGAAAACGCCGCCCTCTTTTCCCAGGGGCAGACGGTGTCAGGCGTGGTGCGCACGGTCGAGGATTACGGCGTCTTCGTCGAACTGACGCCCAACCTTGCCGGGCTGGCCGAGCTCAAGGAGGGGGCGCGCCCAGGCCAGCAGGCGGGCGTCTACATCAAATCCATCCTGCCCGAAAAAATGAAGATCAAGCTGATCCTCATCGACACCTTCGAGGCAGAGTACCGCCCGGCAGCACCACGCTACTTCATTACCGAGGGGCACATCGACCGCTGGCAGTACTCGCCGGAGGGGTGCTCCAAGCACATCGCGACGAATTTTGAGGGCGAGTGAAAAAGCACTTGAAAAACACGGCGGATATGGTAAAATAAAGTGAATAGGAAGTCCGGCCTTGCCCGGAGGAAGGAAGAGCGCACATGACCGAGAAGGATCAGGCCCGCCTGGAAGAGCTGCGCCAAAAGCGCACCGAACTGTATGAGGAGCACAAGTCCGATTTCGACTTCGTGAATACGATCGGGAAGAAAGCGGAGCTGAAGACCGGCCGACTGCTGTTGGCGGCGCTGGTGGCTTTCGTTGTTCTGGTCGGCACCGTGTGGGGCGTTTACGCCGTGCGCTCGACCGCTGAGAACAAGGTGACGGAGAACAATCGGCGCATCGCTTTGCTCCGTCAGGTCATCAACGGGCCGACTTCGTCTTCGCCCGCCTCCTCGGAACCCGCGGAAGAGGAAGGCCAGACCGAGGAAAGCCAGACCGAGGAAGGCCAGACCGAGGAAGGCCAGACCGAGGAAGGTCAGACTGAAGAAGGCCAGACCGAGGAAAAGCCCGTGGCCTCCGAGGCCGAAGAATTGCCTGACGTCACGCCGGCCGAAGCCCAGGAAGAGATCGCCGTGCTGAATGACGAGAACAAGGCCCTCAAGGATCGCGCCGAGCTCAACCCCATGCTGCTGTGGCTGCCTGTTGCCATCCCTGTTCTCGCGGCCGCGGCCTATATTGTCGTCTGTCTGCACCGGAGCGAGAAGTATACGGAGTATCACGATCAGCTCGTCGCCGACATGGGCGACGTGTCCATGCGGTTGTTCGAGTACGACCAGGAGATCGAAAAGCTGGAGAACAAGAGCGACGAGGAAGAATAAGAAGCGCAGAAAAGCGCCGTTCCCACGGGAGCGGCGCTTTTTTTATGGGAGAGATCAGTCGTCCTCGTCCTCGGGGGCGTAGGCGATCGAAACGGAAGCGGCCCCGCCGGTGAAGAAGACCGTGACCTCATAGTCGCCCTTGACGGCGACCAGATGATAGACGCCGGACATCTCGTTCTCCTCCGTGGGCTCGTAGCCCGCCGCCTTGACCCGGGCGGCGTACGCCTTGACCTGCTCAAGGGTGGCGCCGGCGAAGGAGACGGTGCAGCTTTCTTCGTCCGAGACGGAGGCGGCGACCGTCAGATCGGGCTTGGGCAGGAGGCGGGAGAGCTCGTTATCGGGCCAGGAGCCGCCCAACTGGGTCGCGCCGCCGTCCGCGCCCTCGTGGGACCAGTTGCCTTTTCCGTCGTAGGTGGTGACGGAGCCGTCGGCGTGGCGGGTGACAACGATGTTGACGCCCTGGAACGGCTCATTGCTCTCCACGCCCATGATATTGTAGTAACGCACACTGTCGACCTGCTTGCCCGGAGCCAATTCTACCACACTGGTGGGAATAGCGTCATGGCCCGGCAGATCAAGGGGATAACCCCTGTACCGCGTGCTGGGTGTTCCAGGCTTGGCACTAGCACCGAGAACAGCATTGGACGATCTGTTATCAATCA
>CAMHOI010000128.1 GCA_946186725.1 uncultured Clostridia bacterium | reverse complement strand
CAGAGACGATCTTGATCGGGGAATCGTCGCCGCAGGTGACGGTCGCGCCGGAGAGCTCGAGGTTGACCTCGTCCTCTTCGCCGGCGTTTACGACGATCTGTCCCTCCAGCAGTCCCGTTGCCGTGTAGGTGCCCGCCGAGGTGATCGTATAGACGTTGCCGGAGCGGGAAACCGCGCCGTCCGCCGACGTCATTTCAAAGGTGCCCGTCGCTTCCTCCGCCGTGATCTCCTCATCGACGGCCGCTTGCGCGACGGCGTCGGAGCTGACGGTCACGTCGGCGGTTCCGGAGCCGGATCCGCTGCTCGTCGCGTCGCAGGCGGCGAGCGCCAGCACAAGAGTCATCGCGAGCATGATGGCAAGTAACTTTTTCATTGTTCTCTATCTCCTTTATCTGATTTGCATGGTAAAACAACAATCCTCATCCGTTGTCGTTGTGCACATCGTAACGGATGAGGATTGAAGATAGATTGAAAGATTCTCAGTTTTTGAAAGTATTATTTTTTGATCGGAAAAGAGACCGTAAAAATCGCCTTGCCGCCCTTATAGTCGGCGTGTATCGTTCCGCCGTGCGCCTGCGCCGCCGCCTGTGCGATCGACAGGCCGAGCCCGTAATGGGCATCCGCCTCGTTCCTCGCTTCGTCCGCGCGGTAAAAGCGATCAAACAGGTGAGCGAGCTGATCCGCGCTCATGTCCCGCGCCTCGTTGGAAACGGTCAGGACCGCGTGGTGCTTTTCTTTACGCAGCGTCAGATCGATCCTGTCCCCGATCCCGTGAGACAGCGCGTTGTCGAGAAGGATGGATACGAGCTGACGGAGCTGATTCGGATTGCCGTCAAGGGTAAGGCCGCGCTCGATTTCCGATTGGATCCGCTTTCCTTTTTCAAACGCCAGCGTTTCAAAGGGCAGGACCTCGCCGTCAACCAGCTTGGAGAAATCGACCGTTTCCTTCGGCACGGCGCTGTTCTCGGCTTTGGACAACGCCAGAAGCTGCCGGACAAGGTCGGACATCCTCTCGTTTTCGTAGTCGATGTTGTCCAGCCACTCGCTGCCGCCGCTCTCACGCCGAAGCAGCTCGCTGTTGGCGGAGATGACGGCGATCGGCGTTTTCAGCTCGTGCCCCGCGTCGGAGACAAACCGTTTTTGCCGTTTGTCGTTCTCCTCCAGCGGGCGGACGATCCTCCGCGCGATGAAGATCGAGATCACGAACAGGACGACCATCGCCACGCCGCCGACGATCAGCATTTCCCGGAACAGCGTTTGCTGATTGCTGTCGCCGATCGTGCCGTCGAGCATGGCTACGAGCGTATAATCGCCGCGGTCGGAAACCAGATAATAGATATTGCCCCGGGAGCCAAACTCTTTCCCGCTGCTGCGCGCGGCGGACGCGATCCCGAGCAGTGACTCCTCGCTTTGCAGCGCGTTGTTCCCGGTGTTGACGGTGAGGACCTCACCCGTTTTGGCGTACGTGACCGAATAAAACGTGGACAGCCGGAACTGCGGCTCGTTCCTCATCGGTTCTTTGCCGTCGCGGGGGGCGGGCGGATCCCCGTCGAGCGGGCCGCCCGGCTCGCCGTCCGGCCAAGCGTACCCGGACGGATCGTCCGACTGGACGCTCGGATCATACCGCTCAGCGTACGTTCTCAGCATTTCTTCGTTGTTCCGCAGCAGGGCGGCCCGGTTGAATAAATAAATCGTTGTCAGTGTGACGGTAAGGAGAGCCAAAAGCGAAAGCACGACCGCAGACACGATCTTCCTTCTGGTTTTATTGAACATCCTTACACCTCAATTCGTACCCGATCCCCCGGTGCGCCTTGATCTCACATCTCGATTCCACGTAGGCGAGCTTCTTTCGTGCAAACGACATGTATACTTCCACATTATTATATTCCGAATCGCTTTCATATCCCCAGACCTTCAGCGCGATCTGTTCGCGGGAGAGGATCCGTCCCTGATTGGCGATGAGGTATTCGAGGATATGCAGTTCTTTTTCTCCGAGGCGCACGCTCTGACCGTTCTCGCATTTCAAAACGGCGTTTTTGACGTCGAGCGTCAGATCCTCGTAGGAAAGACTGCCGTCGTTTGTCGGCAGATTGCGCCGCCCGATCGCACGCAGCCGGGCCAGCAGTTCTTTGGTCATAAACGGCTTCGTCAGATAATCGTCCGCGCCGCTGTCCAGCCCTTCGACCTTGTCGTCGAGCTCGCTTTTCGCGGTCAGCATCAGGATGGGCGTGCGAACACCGGACGCTCTCGCTCTTTTAGCCACGTCGAACCCGTTCATGACGGGCATCATCACGTCGAGCACGCAAATATCGTAGATCCCGCCCTCAAGCTCATAAAGCGCGTCCTCACCGTTCTCCACGGCGGTTACTTCATACCCCTCCTGACGCATGATCTCGCACAGCGCCCGGTTCATTCTCTTTTCGTCTTCGGCAAGTAAAACTTTCATTTGATCATCCTCCGTGATAACACCATGATACGGATGAAGATTGAAACTGAATTGAAATCCGAGGTCCATGTCAATCCGCACCGCAAAAGGAAAAGCGGTGCAACCCGACCGGATCGCACCGTTTCCCTTGGATCAATACGCTTTGCCCCAGATGACCATGTGTTTGGCGGGCTTGCCGCAGCAGACGCAGCGGTCGGAAAGCTTCTCCTGGGCGAAGGGGATGCAGCGGGAGCCGACGCCGGTCTTTTCCTTGACGGCGTCCTCACAGGCCTCGTCCCCGCACCACATGGCTTTCACGAAGCCGTCCCCCTTCTCCCGGAGGGTGGCGGTGATCTCATCCAGCGTGGTGCAGGCGTAGGTGCGCTTCTCGCGGTTGGCGAGCGCCTTGGCGAAGATGGCGTCGCGCACCTCGGTCAGCTTGGCGGGCACGACGGTTTCCAGCTCGGCGAGGGGGACGACGGTCTTCTGCCGGTCGTGGCGGGTGACGACGACGCAGTGACCGCTCTCGATGTCACGGGGGCCGATCTCGATACGCAGGGGCACGCCCTTCATCTCGTACTCGCTGAACTTCCAGCCGGGGGAGTTCTCGGAGTCGTCCACCTTGACCCGCACACCGGCCGCCTTGAGCCGCTCGGCCAGCGAGGCGGCGGCTTCGAGCACGCCGGGCTTGTGCTGGGCGACAGGGATGACGACGGCCTGGATGGGGGCGACGGCGGGCGGCAGCACGAGGCCGCTGTCGTCGCCGTGGGTCATGATGATGGCGCCGATCAGGCGGGTGGTCACGCCCCAGGAGGTCTGGAAGGGATAGACCTTCTTATTATCCTTGTCGGTGTACATGATGTCGAAGGCGCGGGCGAAGCCGTCCCCGAAATAATGGGAGGTGCCGGCCTGCAGCGCCTTGCCGTCGTGCATCAGCGCCTCGATGGCGTAGGTCGCCTCGGCGCCGGCGAACTTGTCGGAGTCGGTCTTGCGGCCCTTGACGACGGGCATGGCGAGGTAGGTCTCGCAGAAGTCGGCGTAGATGTTGAGCATCCGCTCGGTCTCGGCGATCGCCTCCTCGGCGGTGGCGT
>CAMHOI010000127.1 GCA_946186725.1 uncultured Clostridia bacterium | reverse complement strand
ACCCGCCCTCCTTGATCCCGCAGAAGCGTTGTTTTCCGTCGCGTCGCCCGCACAGGCGGCCGCGCCGAGGATCAAAGCAAGACAAAGCCCGATCAGCATGATGGATCTGCATCTTTTTTTCATGGCGTTTCCTCCGATCGTTGGGGTGGGATCCTGCTTCCTATATCCTATCATTGCTCGTATGCTTTGTCAACCGTCACCATGCGGCGACGTTGACGAAGCGGATCATGGTCTGGTTGGGGATGCGGTCCTCTATTCCCACCGGCCCCGAGAAGGAGCGGCTCTCGGTTTTTCCCGTCGCCACGGGCACGCCGTTGCGGGTGAGGGTGACCGCGCCCCTGTCGTAGATCACGCCGTATTCGATGCGGTCGATGCCGTACCGCCCTCTCTCATACCGGCAGATCTCCCTGCCGTCCAGCAGGACGGAACAGGCGTAATCCAGCCCATGCACCCGGAGGGTCAGCCCGCCCAGGGAGAAGGAGAGAACGCCCGTTTTTTCCCTTTCGGGGATGTTGTATGCGTAACTGCGCACGCTCGCCGACAGGCGGAAGCGGTCGGTCGCCTCCACCGTCTGCGCGGAGGTGAGGGAGCCCCCCTCCCGAGCGCCGGAGTAGTACTTGCCCAGCTTGAACTGCTCGGGATCGGCGCCCGACCATTCGGCGGCGTCCTTCATATCCGAGGTGAAGGCGAGGACGTCCCGCTTGTCCTCGGTGACCGTCACCGTGCAGGCCGCGCTCAGCCCGCCGTCCAGGGTGTAGGCCGTGACCGTGCAGGTGCCGGCGCCCACGCCGCGAACCGTGCCGGCCTCATCCACCGTCGCCACGTTGCGGTCGGAGCTGCCCCACACCACCGAGGTGATCTCGGCATCGGAGGGGGAGACCGTCGCGGTCAGCTGCGCCCCCTCGCCGTAGGTCGCGTGGGCGACCAGCGACAAAACGCTCTTGTCCAGCGTGATCGATCCGGGCGACGCGGGCAGCACGCAGGCGCTGTCGGCCACGTTGCGCTCCAGCAGCACGGGCGCTGCCTTGCTGACCAGCAGATCGGCCACGATCGCGTTGCCCTTCTCGTTGAAGTGGACGTTGTCTCCGAAGCAGGTGTCGGGGTCCCACTCGGTCGAATTCCAGGTGTTGACGTAGGCGATGGTCTTGCCTTGGGCGGCCAGCTCCTCGCAGAATCCCTTGATCTTCTGATTAAAGGCGCCGTGCGTGGTCGTGCCCGTCGTGACGTTGTAGCGGGAGGGCGCCACACCCATGCAGAAAACGGCCGCGTCGGGGTTCCTCTCGAAGATATAATCCAGTATGGCACGGTAATTGCTCTGCACGAGGGTGCCTGACGAATACGGGCCGTCGTTGAATCCGAGCATCAGGAACACGGCGTCGAACTCACGGTCGAAGATTGTTTCCTTATTGTTGAGGACGTCCTCCACCTTCCAGCCGCTCTTGCCTGCGTGGCGGACGTATCGCTCGGGCATGCGGTACTCCCGGTTGCCCGAGGAGAAGGGGCCAACGAACTCGAAGGTGACCCCCGCCGCGTAAAGGGCGCGGAAGGTCTGATACCGCCACCCGCTGAGGGTGCCGTCCCCGCGGCACAGGGAATCGCCCACGGGCAGGATCTTGAGCCGCCTGACCTGCTTGTTCGCGTCCGCCGGGCGGAAGCTGACCTTGTCCGCCAGGGGCTTGTATTCCTCTTCCCGCGAGGCGGGCTCCTCCCGGGAAGACGCGGCCGAGACCGCTTGGGATCCGTCGGAAGAGACGCTTCCCGTCCCGCTTCCGGCGCAGCCGGCCGCGGTCAGGATGAGCGCCGCGCAAAGCGCGAACAGAATCGTGCGTTTCATATCGATACCCCCTGACGTCTGCTCTCATTATAGAATTTGTCGCCATTTTTCGCAAGGGGTTTCCTTTTTGCTCCGAATTGTGCTATACTGTACCACGAGAAAGCCGTAAAGCGGGTGTTGTCATGAAACTGACCGAATTGCTCAACAGCGGCAGGGCGTCCCTTTCCTTCGAGGTGTTCCCGCCCAAGCGGGAGGCCGCTTTTGCCGAGGTGGAGGGCGCCGTGCGTGAGATCGCGCGCCTGCGCCCCGCTTTCATGAGCGTGACCTACGGCGCGGGCGGCGGCACCAGCCGCTATACTCTCGACATCGCGCAGGAGATCGAGCGGGATTGGCAGGTGCCCACTCTCGCCCATCTGACCTGCGTGTCCTCCACCCGCCAAACGGTGCGGGAGCAGATCGTGCGCCTGCGCGAGGCCGGGATCGGGAACGTCATGGCGCTGCGCGGCGACGTCCCGGCCGACCGCATGGGAGAGGATCGTGCGGGCTGGAGCTACCGCCACGCCGTCGACCTTATCCGCGAACTGAAGGAAAGCGGCGCCGACTTCTGTATCGGCGGCGCCTGCTATCCCGAGATCCATCCCGAGAGCGCCGACCAAAAGGAAGACCTCCGCTTTCTGAAGGAAAAGGTGGACGCGGGCTGTGATTTTCTGACCACCCAGATGTTCTTTGACAACCATCTGCTCTACAATTTCCTTTACAAGCTTCGGGAGGCGGGGGTCACCGTGCCCGTCGTGGCCGGGATTATGCCTATCACCAATGCCGCCCAGGTCGAGCGTGCCATCAAGTTATCGGGCGCCATGGTTCCCCAGCGGTTCCGCGCCCTCGTGGATCGCTTCGGCCGCGACCCCGCCGCCATGAAGCAGGCGGGCATCGCCTACGCCACCGATCAGATCATCGACCTGATCGCCAACGGCGTGACCAACATCCACGTCTATTCCATGAACAAGCCCGACGTTGCCGCCACCATTCAGAGCAACCTGTCGGCCATTCTCGGACGATGAGCGTACTGTGGACGCCCGACGTTTTGCCGCCCCCCGACGGCGAAACCGTGCTGCGCTTCGCCCGCGGCGGACACAGCCCGCAGGTGGACGCCCTGCTGACCGAGGCCATCGCGCAGGGAACGGCTGCGCTGGAGCCCCGTCTCTGCTTTCTGGAGCTTTCCCTTGCCTTTGAGGGGGAGGGCGTGCGCCTGGGTGACCTGGCCGTCCCCGGCCGCGATCTCGCCGCCCATTTGGCGGGATGCCGCCGCGCCGTCCTGTTCGCTGCCACCGTCGGCGCCGGGGCCGACCGCCTCATCGCCCGCGCCGAGCGGATCTCGCCCGCCCGCGCGCTGCTGCTGGACGCCTTTTTCTCGGAGCGGACGGAGGCGCTTTGCGACGCCTTTACCGCCCGGTATAACGACCCCCACCGCCGCTTCAGTCCCGGCTACGGCGACCTGCCCCTGTCCTTCCAGCGGGAGGTGTTCCGCCTGTTGGACTGCCCCCGAAGGATCGGCCTGACCCTGGGGGAGACTCTGCTGATGATGCCCACCAAATCGGTCACGGCCATCGTCGGCGTGAAGGAGGAGACAACGTGAATCTCAAGGACTATATGCGCGACCGCTTTTTGATCCTCGACGGCGGCATGGGCACGCTCCTGCAGGAGCAGGGGTTGGCTCCCGGCGCCCGTCCGGAGGATTGGAACCTTACCCGGCC
>CAMHOI010000126.1 GCA_946186725.1 uncultured Clostridia bacterium | reverse complement strand
TCCGGGCCGCGGGATTTGGTTTGAGAAAAACCGTCCTCAAACGCGGCCTCGTCCCTGACTTTGCCGCAATACCCGAAAATCGAACACACAGTATCTCTTCCTATCTGTCATTCCACGTCCTGCAGGGCGTCGTAGCCCTCTTCGCCCGTGCGGACCTTGACCACGTTTTCCACGTCATATACAAAGATCTTACCGTCCCCGATATGGCCGGTATAAAGCACCTTTTTCGCCGTTTCGATCACGTGACGGACCGGCACCTTGCTGATCACGATGTCCACCTGGATCTTGGGCAGCAGGTTCGCTTCCACGACAACGCCGCGGTAGTATTCCGGCTGGCCTTTTTGTGTACCGCATCCGAGCACGTGGGAGACGGTCATGCCTGTGATGCCGATATCCATCATGGCGTTTTTCAGCGCTTCAAAACGCTGCTCCTTGCAGATGATCTCCACCTTGGTGAATTTAGGCGTTCCTTCATCGAAGGACGGCACCCTTTTGACCGGGATCGCCTCGGAAACCGGCGCGTCGCCGCTGACCGCGACGGCGCTCTCATACCCGTAATCCAAGCTCTCTACCGCCGGAACGAAATCGGCGTAGGCGCTGGGCAATCCGTGCTCGGTCTTGTCAAGTCCTTTGACTTCCTCCTCGGCGGAAACACGCAGGCCGACCGTCTTTTTCAGAATCAAGAAGGTCGCGGTCATCATCACGGCGGTCCAGGCGAGGATCGCGGCGATGCCGAGCAGCTGTACGCCAAGAAGACGAAAGCTTCCTGTGTAGAACAACCCGGAGAGTCCCGCTGGAGCCGACGGGTTGGCAAGCAGGCCGACCGCGACCGTTCCCCATACGCCGTTTGCCAGATGGACGCCCACGGCGCCGACCGGATCGTCGATATGCAGTTTGATGTCCAGCACTTCGACGACGATCACGACGAGGAATCCGGAGACGACGCCCACGACCGTCGACCCGAGCGCATCCAGCGCGTCGCACCCCGCCGTGATGCCCACCAGTCCCGCCAGGGAGGCATTGAGGCACATGGAAACGTCGGGCTTGCCGTTTTTGATCCAGGTAAAGATCATCGTCGTGCAGGTGGCGACAGCCGGAGCGATCGTCGTCGTCACAAAGATCGAGGCGAGGGAGTTGCCGTCCCAGGCGGCGGCGCCGTTGAAGCCGTACCAGCCGAACCAGAGGATGAAGCATCCGAGCGCACCGAGCGTGACGGAGTGTCCGGGAATGGCGTTGACTTTTTTGACCTTGCCGGCGGCGTCCTTCATATATTTTCCGAGGCGGGGGCCTACCATGATCGCGCCGATCAGAGCGGTGATGCCGCCCACTGAGTGGATCGCCGCGGAGCCGGCGAAATCGTGGAAACCGAGCTTGACGAGCCAACCCTGGCTGTTCCAGACCCAACCGGCTTCGATCGGATAGACGAACAGGGAGATCACGCCGGAATAGATGCAGTAGGAAATGAATTTCGTGCGCTCCGCCATGGCGCCGGAAACGATGGTGGCGGCGGTGGCGCAGAACACAAGGTTGAAGACGAAGGAGGGCGCGTTGCCGTCCCTGAGGAAGCCGCCGAAATCGGTCAGGATCTGCAGGTTGGGCACGCCGATGACGCCGAGCACGTAGTCCTCCGCCATCATCAGCGAAAAGCCGAGCAGGACGAACACCACCGTGCCGATGCAGAAGTCCATCAGGTTTTTCATAATTATGTTGCCCGCGTTCTTGGCGCGGGTGAAGCCCGTTTCCACCATGGCGAAGCCCGCCTGCATGAAGAAGACCAACGCGGCGCCGATCAGGAACCAGACGCCGAACACTTCCCGGGTGGCACTCTCCTCTATGAATTTCGTGATTTCTTCCGTTAACATGGGATCGACCTCTTTTCTTACCTTACGCTGAACAGGATATCCGCGTAGGTGGGGAATGGCCAGTATTCCTTGGCCGTGAGCGTTTCCGCCTCGTCGCAGGCGAGCCGCAGCTCGCACATCTTCGGAAGGACTCTGTCGCGTACCAGCTCGGATTCGGCGACGACGTCCTTTGCGTCGTGCAGGGCGATCACAGCGTCCTCAAGTCCGGACACACCCGACGCGATCCGGTCGGTCAGAGCGGACAGCCTGCCCGTCAGCTTCGTTTCATATTCGCAGACGATCGACGGATCCAGCGCCTTCTTCGTCTGTGCGCAGGACGCGACGTGCGCGGCGAAATCGGACACCGCCGGCGCGATCTGCGTCGTTGCCATATCCACCATCGTATTGGCTTCGATCGTCACCGTCTTGCAGTAGTTTTCCAGCATGATGTCCCGGCGGGAGCGGAGCTCATCCACGGTGAACACCTTGTGGGAGGTGAGCATTTTCACGTTCTTTTCGTCGAGCAGATGCGGCATACAGTCGGCGGTGGTGCGGTAGTTGAGCAGGCCCCGCACCTCGGTCGCCTCCTTGATCCAGGCGTCGTCGTAGCCGTTGCCGTTGAAGATGATCCGCTTGTGGTCCTTGATCGTCTTCTTGATCATATCGTGAAGTGCGCTCTCAAAATCCTCGACGCCCTCCAGCCGGTCGGCGTAGATCTTCAGACTTTCCGCCACGGCGGCGTTGAGCATGATGTTTGCGCAGGCGATGCTGTTGGAGGAGCCGAGCATGCGGAACTCGAATTTGTTGCCGGTAAAGGCGAAGGGTGAGGTGCGGTTCCGGTCGGTGGTGTCGCGGTTGAATCTCGGCAGCACGTCGACGCCGAGCTTCATCTGCGTTTTTACGGCGCCCTTGTAAGGCGTATCGGTTTCGATCGCCTCCAGCACGGCGTTCAGCTCGTCGCCGAGGAACATCGAAATGACGGCGGGCGGCGCTTCGTTGGCGCCGAGACGGTGATCGTTGCCCGCCGTGGCGACCGAAATGCGGAGCAGATCCTGATAATCGTCCACCGCCTTGATGACGGCGCAGAGGAACAGCAGAAATTGCGCGTTCTCATGGGGCGTCTCTCCGGGAGACAGCAGGTTCTGTCCCTCGCTCGTCGCGATGGACCAGTTGTTGTGCTTGCCGGAGCCGTTCACTCCGGCAAAGGGCTTTTCGTGGAGCAGGCAGACAAGACCGTGCCTGGCTGCCGTTTTCTGCATGATCTCCATGGTGAGCTGGTTGTGATCGGTGGCCACGTTGGTGGTGGTGTAGATCGGCGCCAGCTCGTGCTGGGCGGGCGCGACCTCGTTGTGCTCGGTCTTGGCCATGATGCCCAGACGCCACAGCTCGTCGTTCAGATCTTCCATAAATGCGGCGACCTTCGGCTTGATGGCGCCGAAATAGTGATCGTCCATCTCCTGACCCTTGGGCGGCTTGGCGCCGAACAGCGTGCGCCCGGTAAAACGCAGATCGGGGCGCTTGTCGTACATTTCCTTGGAGATCAGGAAGTACTCCTGCTCCGGCCCCACCGACGAGCGGACGTATTTGGCCGTGGTGTTGCCGAACAGGCGCAGCACGCGCAGCGCCTGCTTGTTCAGCGCCTCCATGGAACGCAGAAGCGGCGTCTTTTTGTCAAGCGCGTGTCCGCCGTAG
>CAMHOI010000125.1 GCA_946186725.1 uncultured Clostridia bacterium | reverse complement strand
AGCCTTGCATTTTAAGAGAGAGTGGAGAGTTAAGAGTTAAGATAACAAGGGATTGAATTGCATAAACGGACTAAACCATTACTCCGGGCATAAACAATCACGAAGCGTGCCTTCCCTTTGAGGGCAAGGGGATAGCGAAATTTAATATCCGAAATAATCACTCCACACTCCTCACTCTCCACTCTCCACTCTCTATGAAAGGATGACTGTATGGCAACTCGCGTTGCTTCCATGACGGAAAGCGGCCTTTTGGCGGCGCTGACCGTCGTCATGGCCCTGATCGGCGTCTATGTGCCGTTCCTGGGCACGGTGGCCGTGCTGATGTGGCCGCTGCCGATCTTGGTGCTGGTCGTCCGTCACGGCCTGAAATGGGGCTTGATGGCGATCGTGGTGGCCTGCGTCTTGACGGCGGCGCTCATCGAGCCGATGGTATCGGTGCGGCTGGCGCTGGCCTTCGCTCCCGGCGGCATCGCGCTGGGCTGGGGCTTCCGGAAGGGCTGGTCCCCGGTGCGGACGCTGACCACGGGCATCGTCTGCTCCATGGCGGCGAAGCTGGCGGCGCTGTCGCTGCTCTTTGCGCTGACGGGCGTGGAGCCCTTCTCCTCCCAATTCGAGATCATGGAGCAGTCCTTCGACAGCTCCGCGGAAATCTACAGAAGCATGGGCATGAACGAGACCCAGATTGAGGAGTCCCGGACGATTTTCACGGAGAACCTTGCCCTCGTCCGTCTGCTCCTGCCGCTGATCGTCGTCATGATGGGCGTCATGGATACCATGGTCAACCATTTCTTCGGCGGTATCGTGCTCCGGCGGCTCGGCCACGAGGTGCAGACCCTGCCGCCTTTCGCCGAGTGGCGCCTGCCGCCGGTTTTCGTCTACCTCTTCGGCTTTTCCCTCGTGGGCGCCTACTGGGGCTCCACGCGGAATATCAGCCTGCTGTATCAGGCTTCACTGAACGTCTCGATGCTGGCGACCTTTGCCGGGCTGATTGAGGGCGTTTCCGTCTATACTTACGCCTCCCGGTACTTCCGCTGGCCGAAGTTCTTTGCCGTCGCCATGATGACCTTCATCATGCTGAACGGATTCCTGCTCCGCCTGTTGTGCCTTGTCGGCCTCTTCGACATGGTCATCGACTATCGGAAACGCTATTGGAAGAAAAAGAGTGAAGAGTGAAGTTATTCGCGTATTCCACACTCCGCTCTCCACACTCCACTCTCCACTCCTAACTCTACCTCGGAGGTGACTTCCTTTGCCTCGCAATACCTCGGCTTGGCCGGATTTCTGCATATTGCTCGCAGCCTGCGGCATCTTGGCGGCGGCGCTTTTAGCGTTCGACCGTCTTTTGGGCGCGGGCGCACTGGTATTGTTCCTGTGCCTCGCCTTTTTCATGCGGGAACGACACCTGAAACGTGTGCGCGACCTCGACGCCTACTTCCGCGACGTGGTCAGCCATATCAAGCCGGTGACGAACTACGCCATGGAACGGCTGCCGGTAGCCATCCTGATCGTGGATGAGGAAGGACGGCTCCAGTGGTCCAACGCCGAACTCGCCGCCCGCATCGCCCCTGCGCCGCACCCGGAGCACGGGACGTTGGTGACGAAATTCTGGCCCGAAATGATCCTGAAACCCATTTGGGGCATGACCGGCGAATACGTCTTCCACGACAGGGAGACGGCGTACCGCGCCGAATATCGGCCCATACCTCTGGACAGCGGCGAGATCCTGATGGCTTTTTACGTCACCGACGTGACGGATCTTGAACAGATGCGCGCCGAACTGGCCGCGGGGCAGACCGTCCTCGCCTACATCCAGATCGACAATTACGACGAAGCGCTGCAAACCCTCGTAGAAGCGGAGCGCTCCACGCTGGCGTCCACCATCACCAACATGCTGGACTCCTGGGCAAAGGAATTGGGCTTCCTGATCCAGCGCCTCAACGAGGAGAAATACGTGGCGGTCATGGAGCGCCGCGCCCTCGACCAGGCGATAGAAAGCAAGTTCGACATCCTCGACCGCGTCCACTCGCTCCTTGGCGCCAACAAGCTGCCCGTCACCCTCTCTTTCGGCGTGGTGACGGTGGACCAGCAGACGGTCCACGACGCGGCGCGGCAGGCGCTGAAGACGCTGGAGCTGGCGCTGGCCCGCGGCGGCGACCAGGCCGCCGTCTGCATCGACGGAAAAACCCAGTTCTTCGGCGGCAAGGCCCCGGCGGTGGAAAAGCACACCCGCGTCAAAGTCCGTGTGGTCGCCCATTCCCTGCGCGAGCAGATCGAAGCCGCGGGCGAGATTTTCATCATGGGCCACAAGAACGAGGACTTCGACGCCCTCGGCGCCGCCATGGGCGTGGCGCGCATGGCGCTCTATTCGAAAAAACCGGTCCACATCGTCCTGTCCGACACGAACGAAGGCATCGATAAATTCACGGAGCTTTTGGCGGGGCATCAGGAATACGGTCCCCTCTTCATCCATGAGAACGCGCTGGAAGGCGAGATCATCGGGCAGAAAGCGCTGCTGATCGTCGTCGATACCCATATCCCGCACATGGTCGCCTCACCGAAACTGCTGAACGCCGTGCCGCGCCGCATCATCATCGACCACCACCGGCGCAGCGAGGAAGTCATCGAGAATCCCCAGCTTTCCTACATCGAGCCTTCGACTTCCTCCACCAGCGAGTTAGTCTCGGAGCTGACGACCTATTACGCGGAAGACCTGAAGCTCACCCGGTTCGACGCCACGGCGCTCTATGCGGGCATCGTCGTCGATACGAAGCATTTCGGCGTCCAGACCGGCGCCCGCACTCTCGAGGCGGCGGCGTATCTGCGGCGGGCGGGCGCCGACCCCGTCATGGTCCGCCAGCTTTTCCGCGAAGACTACGCGACAAACCTGGCCCTCGCCCAGGCGCTGGCAGCCGCCACCCTTTACAAGGGCGGCCTCATCGTCACCTCCTTCCGTGAGCCCAAGCCGAACGTCCAGGCCATCGCGGCGCAGGCGGCGGACAACATGCTCTACATCGAAGAAGTCCGCATGAGCATCGTGATCTTCCAGATGACGCCCGACGTCGTCGGCATCAGCGCCCGGGCCGTGGGCGAGCTGAACGTGCAGGTCATCATGGAGGAATTTGGCGGCGGCGGCCACCAAAACGTGGCGGGCGCGCAGATCAAGAACGGCAACATCGACGAAATCGAGGCGAGGGCCGTGGAACTCGCGCAGAAGTATATCGAAGAGAACGGATAAGAGGACTCTATGGACTGCCCGTGAGATTTTTCTGCGGCAGTCCTTTTTCTTTTGGACGCCCGCCTTGTTTTCTTTCCGCGTTTTATGCTATAGTAAATACGAAGGAGTGATTGCCCGTGCCGACAATCTCCGAAGTTGTGCGCATGATAAAAGAAGCCGGCTGCAAGTTGGAAAGCCAGGGACCCAATCATGAATGGTGGGTGAACCCTAAGACAGGGGAACGGTTCCAGGTGCCAAGGCACAAATCAAAGGAAATCAAGGCCAAGACCCTGCACAGCATTTTGAAATCAGCGGGAATCAAGCAGTAAAGGATGGTGGGTCATGCAGAATTTGTCATGCGATGTT
>CAMHOI010000124.1 GCA_946186725.1 uncultured Clostridia bacterium | reverse complement strand
CCGTCCGAGGATGATGCAGTTGACCACGATCAGGGGCAGATAGATGCCCAGCGCGTCGTTGATGGCGGGCAGGAAGGCCTTGCAGAGCATCTGCACCACGGTCACGAAGCCCGCGATGACGGTGATGTAGGCGGGGATGCGGACCTTGTCGGGGATGACCTTGCGCAGCAGGGAGATGGTGACGTTGGAGCCGAGCAGCACGAAGGTCGCCGCCAGTCCCATGCCGAGCCCGTTGAGGGCGGTGGTGGTCACCGCCAGCGTCGGGCAGGTGCCGAGGATGAGCCGCAGAACGGGGTTCTCCTTGACGATGCCGTTTTTGAGCGCGTCGAGCTTCATTGTTCTCCCTCCTTACAGAGTCGGTAGTCCGCCAGCGCCATGTTGACGCAGTCCTTAACGGCGGTCGAGGTGTAGGTGGCCGAGGTGATGGCTTCCACGGTGTTCGTGTAGGACACGGCGGCGCCGCCCTTGACCAGCTGGATCTCGCCGTTTTTGCCTTTGAACCGGTCGGTGAAGGCGGGCTTCTTGGCGTTTTGGCCCAGGCCGGGCGTCTCGTCGTCGCAGTTGAGCACGATCACGCCGATCACGGCGCCGCCCTTGTCAACGGCGGTCATGACCCGCACCGGGCCGCCGTAGCCGTTGGCCTCGGCGATGAAGATGAAGCCGCTCTCGGCGGTATAGGCCTCCTGCGAGCGCAGGCCGTCCGCGTTCAGCGGGGTGAAGCTTTCTCCCGGGATGAGGGCGCTCATGCTGGCCTCGGCGGCCGCCTTGTCCGCGGCGGCGATGGCGTCCCTGGTCAGCAGGTTGACCCCGGCGACCGCCGCCGTCACCAGCAGGCAGAGCAGGGTCAGCACGAGGGCGGGCTTGAGGATGGTTTTCATTTCGCCGCCCCCTTTCGCCGGGTGCCGAAGGGCTTGCGGATGATGTAGCGGTCGATCATTGGGGTGGCGATGTTCATCAGCAGAATGGAGAAGGAGACGCCCTCGGGCAGACTGCCGAAATGGCGGATGACGGCGGTGAACAGGCCGCATCCCAGCGCGAAGATCACTCTGCCCCGGTTGGTGGAGGGGGAGGTGGTGTAGTCGGTCGCCATGAAGAGGGCGCCCAGCAGCAGGCCGCCCGAAAGGAGCTGGCGCAGGGGGTCGTCGCCGAAGGCCCACGTCAGCAGGACGGTGGTGCCGATATAGACGGCAGGGATCAGGGGCGTGATGACCCGGCGGATCATCAGATAGATCCCGCCCGCCAGCAGAGCGACGGCGCAGGTCTCACCCAGGCAGCCGCCCCTGACGCCCAGCAGCAGGGAGAGCAGGTCGGGCTGTACGGCGCCCTTGGCCAGCGGAGTGGCGAAGGTGGCGGCGTCGGCGCCCGCGTTGCCCAGCCACGCCAGCGGGACCGGCCACTGTGACATATAGGCGGTGAAGCTCAGCGTCAGCACGATGCGGCCCGCGATGGCGGGGTTGGCGAAGTTCATGCCGATGCCGCCGAAGAGCTGTTTGACGACGACGATGGCGATGACGCTGCCCAGCGGCCCCATCCACAGGGCGTGGACGTTGGCGGGCAGGTTCATGGCCAGCAGCAGGCCGGTCACGACGGCGGACAGGTCGCCGATGGTGTTGTCCCGCTTGAGCAGGCGGCGGGTGAGATACTCGGCGCCCACCGCGGCGATCACGCTCAGGGCGATGACGGCGGCGCTCAGCGGCCCGAAGATGACCACCGACGCCACGCACGCCGGCGTCAGCGCGAGGATGACGTCCAGCATGATTCGGCGGGTGGTGGCCGGCCCCAGCAGATGGGGCGAGGCGGAGATCAGAACGCGACTCATTTTTTACGCCCCCTTACGATCTGTTTTGCCAGCCGCATGGACTGGACGAGCGGCCGCTTGGCCGGACAGCCGAAGGAGCAGCAGCCGCACTCCATACAGCTCATGACGCTCAACTGCTCCAGACGGTCGTCGTCGCGGGCGGCGAGCGCCTGCTCGACCATCAGGGGCATGAGATTCATCGGACAGGTGGTCACGCACCGCCCGCACCGGATGCAAGCCGACGAATCGGGCAGCACGGCGTCCTCTTCGGCAAAGCCGAGCAGGGCGTTGGTGGCCTTCATCACCGGGGCGGTCAGGTCGTGGATGGCGGTGCCCATCATGGGGCCGCCCGCGATCCACTTGCGCGCCTCCGCCCTGGTCCCGCCGCAGAAGGCGACCAGATCCTCAAAGGCGGTGCCGACGGGACAGATGACGTTGGACGGCTCAGCCACGGCGCTGCCCGCGACGGTGACCCGCTTGGACACCAGGGGCATCCCGGTGTTGAAATATTTGCCCAAAAAGGAGACCGAAGTGACGTTCATGACGATGCACCCCACGTCGGCGGGCAGGCCGCCCGGCGGCACCGCGCGGCCGGTCGCGGAGTAGACCAGCATCTTCTCGGCGCCCTGGGGGTAGGAGGAGGGCAGCTTCATCAGCTTGACCCGGTCGCCGATGCGGTCGTCCGCGGCCGCGATCTCGGCGAGGACGCGGATGGCCTCGGGCTTGTTGTCCTCCACGCAGAGCACCACGCTGGGCAGATCCAGCCAGTGGGCGAGGGTGTAGACGCCCTCCATGATGGAATCGGCGCTCTCCAGACACTCCCGGTAGTCGGCGGTGATGTAGGGCTCGCATTCGGCGGCGTTGATGACCAGGGTGTCGATGACCTTGTCGGAGGGCCTGAGCTTGACGCTCGCGGGGAAGCCGGCGCCGCCCAGGCCGACCAGGCCGCTCGCGCGCACCGCGGCGATGAAGCTCTCCACGTCGGTGACGACGGGCTTTTCCACGGGGCAGGGGGTCATCTCGCCGTCCGAGTCGATGACGACGGCCTTGACCACCCGGCCGCCCGGCAGGGCGCGGTCGACGATGTCGGCCACGGTGCCCGAAACGGAGGCGTGGATGGGCGCCGCCATGGGGTGGTCGACGTCGGCGATGACCTGACCGACCAGCACGCGGTCGCCCTTGGCGACCAGAGGGGCGCAGGGCGCGCCGATGTGCATGGACAGCGGGATGGTCACCCGCTCCGGCAGGAAGGTGCGGGAGGGCGAGTCGGCCGTGCCCTTGCGATGGGGCACGTGCTGGCCGCCGTGGCCCCGTTTGACGGGGGTCAGGATCTTGGTGATGGGTTGGGGTCTCATGAAGGAGTCACCTTTCTTTCCAAAGCGTCCCCATACGGGGCGCGAGAAACCAGAGGAGCAGGGCGGTGATCCCGCCGCTCGCCAGCCCGGTCAGAAGCAGGGCGGGCGCGTACCACGCCACCGCCGGGCCGGCCAGCAGGGCGGCCGCGCCGAGCTGGGCGGCGTTGTGGGTCACGGCGCCGGTCACGCCCAGCCCCAGACAGCCCAGCCGGCTCCGGGCGGCCAGCCACAGCGCCGTCGCGGAGAGCAGGCCGCCCGCGGCGCTCATCAGCGCGGCGACGGCGCCCCGGGTGACGAGGGCGAAGAGGGCCTTGAAGGCGGCGACGGCCAGCGCGGCGGGCAGGGAGACCTCGGCGGCCAGGAACATGACCACCACGTTGGAGAGGCCGGCCTTGGCGCCGGGGGGCAGGAAGGGGGCCAGCGGGAGCCGGCTTTCCAGCCAGGAGAGGACGA
>CAMHOI010000123.1 GCA_946186725.1 uncultured Clostridia bacterium | reverse complement strand
GGACTTGCCCACGTTGGGCAGCCCGACGATGCCGAGTTTCATGCGCGAGACCGTCCTTTTCGGATGTGATACTGCCATTATACCGCCTCCCTCCGAAATAATCAAGGGACGGTTGACAAATGCTTCCGTTTCTTGGTATAATACTATGAATAAATATGTTGTAAGGGGGCTTGTCCCGTGGTACTGTCCATGACGGGCTACGGCCGCGCCGAGAAAGCGGCCGACGCCTTTGATCTGACCGTCGAGATCCGCGCGGTCAACCATAAGTATTTCGAGTTTTCCACCCGCCTGCCCCGCGCCCTGCTGTTTGCCGAGGACGGGCTGAAGAAGCTCTGCCAGTCCCGTATCAGCCGGGGCAAGGTGGATTTGTTCGTCACCCTCGTCGACCGGGGCGCCTCCGACGCCGCCGTCGAGGTCGATCATGCGCTGGCCAAGGGCTACCTCGCCGCTCTCAAGGAGCTCCGGGAGACCTACGATCTCCCCGGTGAGATCAGCGCCGCCGTGCTCGCCCGCTTCCCGGACCTGCTGACCGTGCGCCGCGCCGACGTCGACGAGGAGGCCATGTGGGCCGCTTTGGAGGAGACGACTTCCCGCGCGCTGGACGATTTCATCGCCATGCGCGCCCAGGACGTCCTCGCCCGCAAGGATCTTCTGCTGGAGCAGGTTGCCTTCGTGGAGGCCCGCGCGCCCGAGACGGTCGCCGCCTACCGCGCCCGCCTGGAGGACAAGATGCGTGAACTCCTGGGCGACACCGCCGTGGACGAGCAGCGCCTGCTGACCGAGTGCGCCCTCTTCGCGGACAAGATCGCCGTCGATGAGGAGACCGTCCGTTTGCGCAGTCATTTTAAGCAAATGGAATCCCTTTTCGCGCAGCAGGGGCCCATCGGCCGCCCGCTGGACTTTCTGGTGCAGGAGATGAACCGGGAGACCAACACCATCGGCTCCAAGTGCCAGAACGTGGAGATCGCGCACACCGTCGTCGCCATGAAGGCGGAGATCGAGAAGATCCGCGAGCAGATCCAGAATATCGAATAGGGGGTCAGCGCCATGAAACTCATCAACATCGGCTTCGGCAACATGGTCGAGGCGAGCCGTCTGGTCGCCATCGTTTCTCCCGAGTCCTCGCCCATCAAGAGGATCATCCAGGACGCCCGTCAGAGCGGCAAGCTCATCGACGCCACCCACGGCCGCCGCACCCGCGCCGTGCTGGTCACCGACAGCGACCACGTCATTCTGAGTTATCTCCAGTGTGAGACCGTCGCCAACCGCATCGACGAGACCGATTATCCCGAGGAAGAGGAGGATGAGGAAGAATGAGCCGCGGCATTCCCTTTGTTCTGTCCGGCCCCTCCGGCTGCGGCAAGGACACCGTCATCACCCGCGTGCGTCAGAAGATGCCCGAGCTCGGCTTCTCCGTGTCCTGCATTACCCGCCCCAAGCGGGGCAGCGACAAGGAGGACGGCAAGTATCGCTTCCTGAGCGTGGGCGAGTTCGAGAATATGCTGGCGCAGGACGCCTTTCTGGAGCACAACGTCTTTCTGGGCAACTACTACGGCACCCCCCGCCGCCCCGTGGAGGAGGCGCTGGCCAAGGGCCGCGACATCCTCATCGAGATCGACGTCAACGGTGCCGCCCAGCTGCGCGAGACCCTGCCCGAAGCGGTCGGCATCTTCATCCTGCCCCCTTCGCTGGCCAAGCTGCGCAAGCGGCTGGAGGAGCGCGCCACCGACTCGCCCGAGCAGATCGCCAAGCGTCTGCACGAGGCGCGGCGGGAGATCGAATGCGCTCCCCTTTACGACTACGTCATCGTCAACGACGACCTGGACACGGCGGTGGAGGACGTCTGCAGCGTCATCCGCGCCGCGCATCTGCGGTCTTCGCATAACAAATCTACCGTCAACGAGGTGTTAAAGAATGCTTAATCCCGCCATCGGCAAACTCATCGAACACTGTGACAGCCGCTATCAGCTGGTCCACGACGTGGCCGACGAGGCCCGCCGGATCTCCGCCCGGGCCGAAGAGGACCACGAGATCATGACCGAGAAGCCGGTCACCCTGGCCATCAACAAGCTGGCCGCCGAGATCGACGACAACGAGGACTGATCTTCCCACGCGCCGGGAAAGAGGAGGTGGCTTGCCATGAAGAAAGCGTCGGTCGTGCGCGTAGCGGTGGACGGCGCCGTCTTTCATTATGACAAGCCCTTCGACTATCTTCTCCCCTCCGAGTGGGAGGAGAAGGGCTTGCCCGGCTGCCGGGTGCTGGTCCCCTTCGGGCGCGGCAACCGCAAGCGGCAGGGGGTCATCCTCTCCCGCGACGTCGCCTCCGGCTTCGACGCGCTCAAGCCCGTCGCCGCCGTCCTGGACGACAGTCCCGTCCTCTCCGATGAAATGCTCGCCCTGGTCGAGCGCGTGCGGGAGCAGACCTTCTGCACGTATTACGACGCCGTCAAGCTGATGCTGCCCGTCGGCATCCACATGAAACTGGTCGCTTCCTTCCGCGCCGCCCCCGGGCTGTCCGCCGACGCCCTGCCGGACGGACTGGGAGAAAAGGAAGCGCGCCTGCTTTGCGCCGCCCTGACCGCCGGCTCCGCCGTCGAGCGGGGCCGTTTGCTGGAATTGACCGGTTTGCCCGCCGACAGCCCCCTGCCCGACGCGCTTGTCGCCAAGGGACTGCTGGTGCGGGAGGACGACGCCGTGCGCCGCGTCGGAGACGCCACCGTGCGCATGGCCCGCCTGTCCGACGACTTCGATCCCGCCCGTACCCGCACCCCCAAGCAGCAGGCCGTCGTCGACCTGCTCGCCGACGTGGGCGCCGCCTCTCTCAAGGAGATCGGCTACTTTACGGGCGTCACTGTAGCAGTCATCAACGCCCTGGAAAAGAAGGGCGAGATCGCCTTTTTCGAGGAGGAGATCTACCGCTCCGACGTCTGCGGGGAGCCGGCCGATACCGCCCCCATCACCCTGACCGCGGAGCAGGAGACCGCCTTCGAGGGGCTCCTTTCCCTCTCCCGAGAGGGGCAGGGCAGCACCGCTCTGCTCTACGGCGTCACCGGCAGCGGGAAGACGCAGGTCTTCCTCCGCCTGGTCGACGAGACCGTGGCGCAGGGCAAGGGCGTCATCGTCATGGTGCCTGAGATCGCCCTGACCCCTCAGACGCTCTCCCTCTTCCGCCGCCGCTATGGCGAGCGCGTCGCCGTCTTTCATTCGGCGATGTCCCTCGGACGTCGGCTGGACGAGTGGAAGCGGGTGCGGGACGGGCAGGCGCTGGTCGCCGTCGGCACCCGTTCCGCCGTCTTCGCTCCCTTCCGCGATCTGGGACTTATCCTCATGGACGAGGAGCAGGAGCATACCTACAAGTCCGAGTCCAGCCCCCGCTACCACGCGCGCGACGTGGCGCGCTTCCGCGCCGCGTGGCACAAATGTCTGCTGGTGCTCGCCTCCGCCACGCCGAGCGTGGAGACCTTTTCCCAGGCCAGGAGCGGACGCTACGCCCTTTTCACTCTGCGCCACCGCTACGGCGGCGCCCGCCTGCCCGAAGTGCAGACCGTCGATATGCGGCAGGAGCTGCGGGAGGGCAACGCCTCCCCCTTCAGCCGCGCTCTGCTCATGCGCGTCGGGGAAACGCTGGACGCCGGGCGGCAGGTCATCCTGCTGCTCAACCGCCGCGGGCACCATACCGTCGTCGCCTGCGCCTCCTGCGGCGCGGTGATGACCTGTCCCAACTGCTCGTTG